>CANHRF010000149.1 GCA_947463335.1 Actinomycetota bacterium | reverse complement strand
GCGCCATAGGCAGTTGATTCAACAATGGCGCGGTAAATCTCTTCAGGTTTTGTGGAGAGCGTTAAGCCCATTATTAGCCCAGAAAGTTGGTGGTCCACCAGAGTAGAACGATTGCCGCTCTGCCAATCAAGGGCGACTAATCCGTGAGCACCAACTGGTTGTTTAGCCGCAAGTTGCGAAAGATAAGTATGTATATCCACTCCCTGTGCGGCAGCAGCTGCCGTGTATTCGTCAGATGCATAATTATTTGCAAACCAACCAAAGATATCTCCGACGCCAGATTGTCCCGCTTCATATCCGAGAGCACCAGCGATGATTCCACCATCTACTACTCCACACATTCCGGGTACTTCAGCAAACTTCTCTGAAACCATCACGTGGCAAGTTGATGTACCCATAATCGCAACCATCTGCCCCGGATTAACGGCGTTCGCCGCAGCCGCAGTTACGTGTGCATCTACATTGCCGACTGCAACAGCAATTCCTTCTCTCAAGCCAGTCCAAGCAGCAGCTTCGGCGGTTAGCGTTCCTGCCAACGCACCTAATTGGCCAATTTCGTGTTCTAACTTTTCAGAGATGAAATCTGCAAATTTTGGATTTAAAGCGGCTAAATAATCTCTGCTTGGATACTTTCCATCTTGATAAATCCCTTTGTAACCAGCGGTACAGATATTGCGAAGATACTTTCCGCAGAGTTGCCAAATAATCCAATCCGCAGCTTCCACCCATTTATCCATCGCTTGATAAATTTCAGGAGCTTCTTCTAATACTTGTAACGCTTTAGCAAATTCCCATTCAGAGGAGATTTTGCCACCGTAACGTGAAATCCATTCTTCTTTTCTCTTATGGGCAGCTTCATTAATTCGATCGGCGTGTGGTTGGGCGGAGTGGTGTTTCCATAACTTCACATATGCATGTGGATTCTTGGAGAACTCAGAAATTTCTGAGAGCGGAGTTCCATCTGCTTTCACAGGTAAAACTGTGCAGGCTGTGAAATCAGTAGTGATTCCAATGACAGCATCAGGTGAGATTCCGGATTCTTTAAGCACCGCTGGAACGGTAACTTTTAAAACATCTATGTAATCTGCTGGTACTTGCAAAGCCCAATCTGGTGGCAGTTTTGCACCCGATGATGGCAAAGTATCTTCAATTACCGCATGCGGATATCCATAGACAGATGTAGCGATTTCTGCACCATCTGAGACTCTTACAAGTAAGGCGCGGCCAGAAAGAGTTCCGTAATCGACTCCGATTACATATTTATTAGCGAGATTTTCGGCGGCTGACTCTGACACCTGATGAGCCTACCGCAGTGCACATTCCTACTGCTAGAGTTTAAAAACTTAAAAACTTTAAACTACGGGAGTTCTGATGACTGTTGTAACAATTCTTGGTGCTGGCGGCAAGATGGGTAACCGAATCACCAAGCCACTTCTTGAGACTAAGAAATATCAACTTCGTTTTGTTGAGAAATCAGAAGCTGGACAAGCCCGAATCCGTGAAGCTGGTTTAGAGGTTATGGATTTAGATGATGCCCTCAAAGGTACAGATGTCGTTATCTTTACAACTCCCGATGCTTTAGTACGACAGATTTCAGATGAAGTAGTACCTAAGTTAGATCCCGGAACGAAGATTCTATTTTTAGATCCAGCTGCGATTGCTGCTGACCGTGTGAAAATGCGCGAGGATATAAGTTGTTTCGTTTGCCACCCAACACATCCCCCAGTTTTTAGTCTGCTTGGTGAAACTGATCCAGCTGCGCGTAGGGATTTTTGGGGTGGTGGACTTGCTACTCAAGCGCTGGTTTTTGCAATCGCTTGGGGTACTGAAGAAGAAGCTGACTTGGTCGAGACAATTGCTACTGAAATGTTTGCACCAATCAGCGCAAGCCACCGAATCACTGTGCAACAAATGGCGCTCCTTGAGCCTGCACTTAGCGAAACTCTAATTAACGGATGTGTTGAGGTTATTACTCAGGGCTTACAGAAAGTAATTGATCTGGGTGTTCCTGAAGCAGCTGCGAAAGATTTTTGCATGGGGCATCTGCAGATAAGTATCGCGCTCTTATTTGAAGAGTTGAATTGGAAGTTATCTGATGGCGCGCTGATGGCGTTAAAGCACGCACAGGGTTCGCTCTTCCGCGATGACTGGGCTGCGATTTTCGAGCCAGAAAATGTCCTTGCCAGCGTTAAGCAAATAACCGGTGGAGATAAGTAACTCTAAAGATGAAATTAGGCGTTTCTACTTT
Organism: Actinomycetota bacterium; assembly: GCA_947463335.1. The sequence continues at coordinate 763 of CANHRF010000149.1, read as the reverse complement.
TACCTTCCCCTGGGCAATTGGCGGAGTCGAGCCAGAACACCAAGTGGTTATGAGCGCCTTTGAACTCTTAGAGAAAGCGCGTGCATTGGGCGCTGATGTTCTGCAGATCGCCGACAACTTACCAATCGGGCATTTAAGTAACGATGAGTTGGCTCAGTTAAAAAAGAGTGCAGATAGTTTTGGTATTGATCTGGAAGTCGGAACGCGTGGCATTAAATCCGAAAACATTGAGCGCTTCTTGGAGATCGCCCAAATTCTTGGCTCACCAATTTTGCGAGTAGTAATCGATAGCAAAGGTCACGAACCAGAGATTAATGAAATCTGCGACTTACTTCAGCCCTTTGCTAGCAAGTTCAAATCTGCGAATATCAAATTAGCGATAGAGAATCATGATCGTCTGACTTGTGCAGAATTTAACGAGATTATTGATCGCGTCGGTTCGGATTGGGTAGGAATCTGTTTAGACACTGTTAATTCTCTTGGCGCGGTTGAAGCTCCCAACACAGTAATCCCAGCGCTAGCACCACGCGCGATCAATGTTCATATGAAAGATTTTGAAATAGTTCGCACCAATGGGCAGATGGGATTTACAGTTCAGGGAACTGCACTTGGCCAAGGCCGCCTTGATGTATCAGCTGTTATTGCTGCGGTTGGCGGAAGCACACGTTCTATTACCTCAGTAATTGAACTTTGGACCCCACGGCAAGTTAGTTACGAGGCCACAGTTGCTTTAGAAGATAAATGGGCAACGCAGAGCGTGGCG
>CANHRF010000148.1 GCA_947463335.1 Actinomycetota bacterium | reverse complement strand
CCCAAGTTAATTAATCTCAGGGCAAGTGCGAATAAAGCGATCGCTGCTACGCCTATCCGGGTTTTCACAGCCTTAGCGTACTGAGAGGATGTACCTATGGCTTTAACGATGGCGGCGACTCCTCTGGGAAATCCCTTGGATGCAAGTCCGCGCCTCAAATATGCAATCGCAGAAGCAGAAATTATCGCTGCCGAAGATTCGCGCCGCTTTCATCGCTTATGTGCAGATATCGGTGTGACATTCACTGGCAAAGTGATTTCTTTCTTCGATGGAAATGAAACGGAACGAAGCGAAGAAATCTTGCAGTACTTGCGATCAGGTAAGAACGTTTTAGTTGTCTCTGATGCCGGCATGCCAACGATTAGCGATCCGGGCTTTCGCTTAGCTCGTGATGCAATGGCGGAGAATCTAGAAGTAAGAGTCATTCCTGGACCAAGTGCGCCAGTAATGGCGATTGCGTTATCTGGTTTAGCCACTGATCGATTTACTTTTGAAGGATTCACACCGCGTGCACTTGGCGCTCGCCAAGCAGCATTTGAAGCGTTGCGCTTTGAAGAGCGAACCATGGTCTTCTTTGAAGCCCCACATCGTCTGGTTGAATCTTTACAAGATGCGAAGGCAATATTCGGTAACGAACGTCGCGGCGCGATCTGTCGCGAAATGACCAAGACTTATGAAGAAACGATTCGCGGATCATTAGCTGAACTTCTGCAATGGGCTGAGAGCAAAGAAGTCTTAGGTGAGATAACGCTAGTTATCGCTGGAGCCGAGGTTGGCACGGCTGAGAAATCGGCTGAAGATATGGTCGCTCGAGTTCGTGAATTTGAGGCAGCCGGAATGGATCGAAAGAGCGCAATTTCCACTGTGGCCGATGAATTCGACCTTCCGAAGCGGATCGTTTATGCAGCAGTAGTTGATGCGAATAAGATGCGCTCGTGAAGTCCTTTTATCTAACTACGCCGATTTACTATGTAAATGATGCGCCGCATATTGGCCATGCATATACAACTGTGGCCGGCGATGTTCTGACTCGTTGGCATCGCCAACGCGGCGAATCCGTTTGGTTCTTAACCGGAACAGATGAACACGGACAGAAGGTAATGCGCACTGCAGAACAAAATAACGTTGCGCCTCAGGCTTGGGTCGATAAATTGGTCGCCGATGCCTGGAAACCTAATTGGACAGCGTTAAATATCGCAAATGATGATTTCATTCGCACGACGGAGCCACGCCACACAGAGCGCGTTCAAAAGTTTTTACAGTCGCTTAAAGATGCTGGCCATATCTATGCTGGTAAATACGAGGGCCCATATTGCGTCGGATGCGAAGAATTTAAATTACCTGGCGATCTAATTGATGCCGATGGCGAGAAACTCTGTCCGATTCACAGCAAGCCAATCGAGTTAGTAAATGAAAATAACTGGTTCTTTAGATTATCCGCTTTTGTTGAGCCACTTCTTGAGCACTACCGAACCGATCCTGGCGCTTGCCAACCCGAGAGCGCACGCAACGAAGTTGTTTCATTCTTAGAAGGCGGAGTATCTGACCTCTCAATTTCTCGTTCTACTTTCGATTGGGGTATTCCGGTTCCTTGGGATACTGATCAAGTAGTTTATGTCTGGTTTGATGCGCTACTGAATTACGCAACTGCAGTTGGATTAACAGATGCACCTGATAGTGAAGGTGGGAAGAAATTTGCGCAGACTTGGCCAGCAGATGTTCATTTAGTTGGAAAAGATATTTTACGTTTCCACGCAGTTATCTGGCCGGCGATGTTGATGGCGGCAGGACTTGCAGTACCAAAGAAAGTCTTTGCCCACGGTTGGCTTCTTGTTGGTGGCGAAAAAATGAGCAAGAGCAAGCTCACTGGAATTGCACCATCGGATATCACAGATCACTTTGGCGTAGATGCTTTCCGTTATTACTTCTTGCGTGCTATTCCTTTTGGTAGTGATGGCTCATTCTCTTGGGAAGATATGTCAGCGCGATATACATCTGAACTTGCCAACGATTTTGGTAACTTAGCCTCGCGTTTAGCGGCGATGATTGAAAAGTACTGCGACGGTAAAGTCCCGGCAGTTGCCACAGATGCCGGTTTATCTAGCGCCCTTGCCGCAACAGTTGCTAAGGCAGATGCTGCAATGGTGGCGCTAGATTTCCAAGGTGGAATCACTGCAGTTATGGATTTCTGTAAAAAGGTAAATGGCTATGTCACCGAGAAAGAGCCTTGGATATTGGCTAAAGATGAGGCAAATAAGGCTGAGTTAAACGAAGTTCTTTACAACACTGCCGAATCTCTGCGCGCTCTCGCCGTCTTATTGCATCCAGTTATGCCCGCCACAACAGAAATTCTCTGGGAAAGTTTGGGCGCCAATAAATCTATCGGATCGTTAGGCGCACAAGTTATCTCTAACGTTGCTAATTGGGGACAGTTGCCTGAAGGAACTATCGTCACAAAGACTCCAGTTCTCTTTCCACGTCTCGAGATTAAAGAGTAATTTTCTATGGCAGATCGCCACAATCGCGATATTGATCGCCCACTGGCGCCTACGCCAAAACCATTGCCGGTTGCAACCGTGGATTCCCACGCGCATTTAGAGATAGTCACTGACGATGCTCCGGATTCAGATGCAGTAAAGAAAGTTTTAGATGATGCCAAAGCCGCAGGCGTTGATCGCGTTGTGCAAGTTGGATACTCAGCAGAGCAATCAAAGTGGTGCGTAGCAGCGGCTGAACACTTTAACGATCGCGTCTTAGCAGCGGTTGCGCTCCATCCCAATGAAGCTCCAGTTGTTGCAGATATGGAAGCGGATCTGAAGATAATTGAAGCGCTGGCATCGCATCCACGAGTGCGAGCAATTGGTGAGACTGGTTTAGATTATTTCCGAACCCCTCCAGAACTTAGAAAGCGCCAGCAAGACTCTTTTAAATGGCATATTGAATTAGCCAAGAAGAATAAGAAAGCGCTCGTGATCCACGATCGAGATTCGCACGAAGATGTTTTATCTATCCTGCTAGAAGTTGGCGCACCAGAGAAAACGGTATTTCACTGTTTCTCGGGTGATGT
>CANHRF010000147.1 GCA_947463335.1 Actinomycetota bacterium | reverse complement strand
CCAAGCACAATGGCTGTGGGTGCGTTAAACACTTATAAATTGAGGTTTAAACAGGCCCTTGCTGTAACAGCTGGAATCAACTTGGCCTCCCCCGATGTACGCATCGAGAAGACTTCAAATAAATCGATTGAGAGCCTTTTAGCTGATCTGGCGCAATATCCAACTGAGCCGGCGGCGTTGTACAACATGCTTTCGAACTTGCGCCCGAAGCGTCCCAGCAGATCAGATGCGCGGATGAGTTTAGATCGCAGCGAAATGAAATCACCGAGCAGAGATTCATCTACTAAAAACTTGATGCGCCACGTGTTAAACCTTGGTGGGCGCGAATTAGTGATCGAAGGATCTCGTGGAGGCTTTACTTCAGAGATGGCGCTTGGCTTGATAAAGACTGTTTCATTGCAGTTAACAATCGAGCCAGATGCGCCTGAACTTGTTGCGACTTTTGAGAGTGGTGGGCAGTTGTTGCGGGTGCGAATTCAGGGCCCTAAGAAATCTGATCGCAGCAAACTCTCTGAACTGTTGATGCAACTGGTTTCATAGTTAAAAGCTGCGAATCACCCTGACTGCGGCTAGAAAATAGCGGCTAGGGGTGTCAGTATTCGGGGGTGGCCGCCCCCAAGAAACCCGCGAATAAAGGACGTGTTTTTGGGCGCTGGGAAGAAGTGCGTCTATTAGAGAGCGGCGGCTTCGGTCAGACAATTGAGGTAAAGCACCTGGATACTGAAAAGTATGCGGTCGTAAAAGTTATTAAGTCTGAACATTACGGTGAAGATTACGAAGCGTTTGTGCGGCGATTTAAACGTGAAGTGAAATTTCTAGAAGACTTAAAGGAAATGGATCATCCAAATATTTGTCGACTATATGAAGCAGATGTAGATGCTTCAACCCCATGGTTTGCGATGGAACGGTACAAAGGAAATACCGTCCTCGAAGAGTTAATTCAATACGGCCCAGCGCCGGAGAAAATTTGGTTTGACCGTGCGCGCGACATACTTAGCGCTCTGAAATATGCGCATTCCAAGAAAATCATTCACGGTGACTTAAACCCGAAAAATGTAATTATCGATGGGCGTGGAGCAAAGTTAATCGATTTTGGGATCGCAAGAAAAGACGGAAATTACTCTACTAATAGCGTCATGGTTTTTGGTGCTAATGGCTGGAAGCCGCCTGAATATGATGTGCTGCCACTTTCTACAGCTAGTGACATCTTCGTTGCCGCTTCGCTTTTGGTATTGCTTGGAACTGGCCACCACGCTTTCAAGGCTAATGCCGTTAATAGTTTTCAAGCATCAATTGTCAATGATGAACCGAACTACAGCGGATTGAGTACCAACCAAATTCAACTGCTTCGAAGAATGCACCCAAAGCCTCCTTCTCAAAGATGTTCGGCAAGTCAGGCGCTTGCCCTAATTGATCAATTGGAGCCATCCGCAACTTCTCGTCCATTAATTAACAAAACAAACAAGCCTCAGGTTGCGAAGAAGCAAGCAGCGCCATTCAAGACGCCAGATAACTTTCAGAAGAAAATTGATTTGGTGAATGAGGCTGGAGATCTAGCAAAGATTGCATTTCTCAAGCCTTTCGATTTAGCGAAAGAGCCTCGCGTACGCGAGGGCGCGAGCATCGCCATGAAATATAAGGGTTTGACGATTTGGTCTATTTTCCTTGGCGGAGTTCCATTGTTTGCTTATTGGGTTGTTTCAGCAATGAAGCGAACTAAAGATTTTGGCTACGAAAAGAAACTTCCGCTGGCTATTTCAGCGCTGGCTTATGTCTTTAGTTTTGGAATTGCATCGCCAATCGCGACAATTTGGTGGGGGCGAAAGATTGGTTTTAAATCCCTAAAACTTCAGCTAGCGCTTCAATCATTCTTTTCGATCTTGGTTTTTATTGGAACTGTCGCAGAGGCCAATCAGCCGCCCTCCGGCTTTCTATCGGGCTTACGTGTAGTTGGCATGGTTATTGGGGTCTTTGGATATAGAAGAGTTGTGAACTTGCTTTTGAAAACTAGTGACACCCCTGAGGCGGTTCAATCCGAAGTTGTGACTCCACCTGCTCCCCCAAAGAGTAAGGTAGAAATTCGCGAAGGCGAAGAAGGTTCTCAGGTAGTTGCTACGCAACGCACTTGGGAAGAAGTCGAAAGGTTCTTCGTTCAAGCGCTTTCAAGTAAGCGAGGCAAGCGCTTTATCTTTGAGATTGAATCGAGTGTCTATAACGATATTTACTTCCAGGGGTATTCCGAACCAGATCTTTCCCGAACTATCGAGGCAGCAGCAGACCTATCTGTTCGACCTAAGCTTTCAGATAAGCAGAAGTTGAGTATGTCTGCGATCGGTTGGGATCTGCCATCAGAGGATCTACCAAACTTCATTATGTTTTTGGAATCTGCAGAAAGTGGTGACCGATCGCTTGCCCAGATTTTCACTAAGACGCTCCGTGAAGGTTACGGACTAGAACTGGGCACATTCAGCGTCATCGCACCGGTTCGTTAATTTTTACCCTCAACTTCAAGAAGTTATTTGGAAGTTACTTCCGAACAACTTGGCCAGGTATCTCTTTCTCCCCCACCGCAATCGTCACCGCGGATTTTGCGCGAGCGGTGATGGTGATTGAGTAAATCCCCTCTTTTGCTGGCGCTTCAATGCGCGACAGATAGAAGTAATTAGTACCGGTGTACTTTTCATAGAACAAGGTGCGTTCGGTAATTTTCATAACTGTCTTCTTGCCATCAGGTGCGGTGATAGTTACTTGGGGAAGACGGTTGTTCTTAAGTCGATTGCTAGGTGCTTGATCGATTATCAAGTATTGAACAGCTAGTTGATCACCATCTTTAAGTGCTGCGCGAAATCCTTTCTTTTGTCCAGCCTTCGCGAAAGATGCCTGTACGGCAAATGAGATTGTGCCATCAACTAAGAGCGGACCTTTTGCAGGAGTCGTATCTGTGTCTCGCAGGAATACTGGTTGATGAGCAGATGCTGGAGTTACTAACAGCAGGGTGAGTGCCAAGAGCGTTGCAAGTAATCGCTTCACTTGACTCCTTAAATAGTTAAAACTGTTAACTAAATAGAACACCATTTGTGTTGCCTG
>CANHRF010000146.1 GCA_947463335.1 Actinomycetota bacterium | reverse complement strand
TTGAAATCACGTGGTGTGTTGTACAAGCATCAACCATACGAGCACCCATATCCACATTGCTGGCGCTGCCACACTGCACTTATTTATTATGCACAACCATCTTGGTATATCCGCACTACTTCAATAAAAGATGAATTGATCCGCGAAAATAACCAGACGAATTGGTACCCAGAGACTATTAAAACTGGTCGTTATGGAGATTGGTTAAATAACAATATTGATTGGGCGCTATCTCGTAATCGTTATTGGGGTACTCCCCTGCCTATTTGGCGTTGTGAAGAAAAGCATGAAATCTGCGTTGACTCGTTAAAGGAGTTAGGCGAACTTGCTGGCAAAGAGCTCTCTAATTTAGATCCCCACAGACCATTTGTTGATGACATCACCTTCCCTTGTGCAACTTGTAGCAAGGAGATGGTCCGAGTTCCAGAAGTAATCGATTGTTGGTATGACTCAGGCGCAATGCCATTTGCGCAGTGGGGCTATCCACATAAGCCAGGGTCTGTCGAAAAATTTAAAGCCGCCTATCCAGCTGACTTTATCTGTGAAGCGATCGATCAAACTCGCGGTTGGTTCTATACCTTGATGACGATCGGAACCTTGGTCTTTGATCAATCTTCATATAAGAACGTACTCTGCCTGGGACATATCTTGGATAAAGATGGCCGCAAGATGAGTAAGCACCTTGGCAATGTTATTGAGCCAATTGCGCTGATGGATCAACACGGAGCTGATGCAGTGCGTTGGTACATGCTCGCCGCAGGTTCTCCTTGGTCAGCCCGTCGAGTGGGCCACGATGCGATCAGCGATGTTGTTCGAAAGACGCTTCTCACTTACTGGAACACCATCTCTTTCCACACTTTATATGCCCAATCTTCTAACTTTGATATTTCACAGATTCCAGCGGTGAAAGATCGCTCAATGTTGGATCACTGGATTCTCAGTGAGTTAAATTCTTTGATCGCCGAAGTAGATCAGGCATATGCCGAATTTGATTCACAGAGCGCAGGACGAGTACTTGCGCGCTTTATCGATGACTTATCGAATTGGTATGTGCGCCGCTCACGTCGCCGCTTCTGGGATGGCGATGTGGCAGCGCTAGGAACGCTTCACGAATGTCTAGTAACGCTTACCCAACTTCTATCTCCAATGGTGCCTTTTATCACTGAGAACGTTTGGCAAGAGTTAGTTAAGCCAGCAGATGCTTCCGCTGCAGATTCTGTACATCTAACTGATTTTCCGATCGCAGATAAAGGTTTGGTTAACTTAGAACTTAATGCCCAAGTTGCCTTAACCCGTCGCATCGTTGAGTTGGGTCGTGCAGCTCGTGCCGAATCCGCGATCAAGATCCGTCAGCCTCTGCAGCGCGCGCTAATTTCTGCTCCGGGTTGGGCGAAACTACCGAAAGATATGCGTGATCAGATCGCGGATGAATTAAATGTCATCGATCTCGCCGACATCGCAGATGCCGATGGTGACCTGGTAAATATCTCAGTAAAAGCGAATTTCAAGACTCTCGGGGCTAAGTTCGGTAAATCTGTACAGGAGATCTCTAAAGCGATCGCTGCCGCTGATGCGACTGCCTTGGTAAAGCAGTTACGCACCTCTGGATCAGCCAAAGTTGCGGATTGGGAGATTGAACTCGGTGATTTAGTTGTTACTGAAGTGCCGAAGAGTGGATGGATGGTTGCCAGCCACGAGGGCGAATCCGTAGCGCTCGATCTCGCTTTAAGTCAGTCACTAATCGATGCCGGCAATGTGCGTGAGGTAATCCGCTTTATTCAAGAGCGCCGCAAGAGCGATGGCTTTGAGATTTCAGACCGAATTAAGGTGCGCTGGAATACAGACCCTGTGATTGCATCTGCTATCGCTGAAGCTGCAGCACACATCAGCGATGAAGTACTTGCCCTGGAATTTACTCAGGACCAAAGCCTTGCCGCAGGCGAGAATGATCTAGCGATAAGTGTGGTCTTAGTTAAAGCTTAAAGCGCTGTTGGTGTTTACAGCACGGTGACAATTACGCCTTTGAGAAGGCTAATTGCAATTAGAAGTACGATAAATGAAAGATCTAGAGCGACCCCACCAATTCTGAGTGGTGGTACGAAGCGGCCAACGAATTTCATCGGTGGATCTGTAACCGCGTAGATGAATTCAAAGAAGGCGATGAGGAAAGAGTTTGGTCGCCAATTACGGGCAAATAAACGTGCGTAATCGATAATTAAACGGATAAAGAGCGCGTATTTAAATAGGTCAAGCAGGGTTAAGAGCAGGTTTGTAATCATAGGGAATTTACTATTTCGCTATAGATTACGACTGATTAAAGAAACTAGCTTGCGCCGCTGCAGTCTTATCTTCACTGCTCACATTTACATTTGCAGGTGAGAGAAGAAATACCTTGTGGCTAACTCGCTCGATGCGACCGTGCAGACCAAAAACCAAACCGCTGGCGAAGTCAACTAAGCGCTTGCGCTCTGACTCTTCCATATCATCGAGGTTAATGATTACAGGATTGCCTTCACGGTAATGCTCTCCCATTTTGCGCGCTTCGCTATATGAACGTGGTTGCAATGTAACGATGTGATAATTCGATTCAGGCTGTGTTGATGGTGCAACTGCAATCGTTGAACCAACGACTGTTACGCCGGCGCGATCGCGCGCAGGGCGTGAGAGTTCGCGAGCCGGACGTTCTGCGCGCGCTGGAGTTGCTTCACCTTGAGCTTCTTCATCGGTATCTACTAGCCCGAGATAGCCCATCATTTTGTTGAGTGCTGACATAGGTAAAGGTTAGGGGTGATCGGGGCGAGAGCCGAGGATTTGGCTACCTACGCGCAGATGTGTCGCACCGTGGGCTATGGCTACTTCAAAGTCAGAACTCATTCCTGCAGATAGCAATTTCGCCTCAGGAAATGCGCTCACAAAACCACGATGGATATCAGAGATTTCTGAGAAAGCGCGCTGATGCTCATATGAGACGGGCGGAACGCACATCAACCCCGCCAATTTGATATTCGGTAACTGCGCTACCGTCTCGGCCAGCTTTGAAATTTCTCCCGCAATGACTCCCCCGCGATCTGGCGCTCCATCTAAAGATAACTGCAGA
>CANHRF010000145.1 GCA_947463335.1 Actinomycetota bacterium | reverse complement strand
GCGAAGGTATTGCGTGATTGTGATCAGGTCGCAACCCGCATCGTGGAGATCGACTAACGCTTGTGAAACTTCTTCACGAGTTTCGCCTAGCCCCAAAATCAAATTCGATTTAGTAACAAGACCGAAATCGCGGGCCATGCCGATTACTTGCAGCGATTTCTCATAAGTAAATGCCGGACGAATACGTTTGAAGATACGGGGGACCGTCTCAAGATTGTGAGCGAAGACTTCTGGTTGGGCTTCGAAAATTTGATTTAGTAGTTCTGCCTTAGCGTGAAAATCTGGAGCTAACATTTCGACGCCACAACCCGGATTTAACTCGTGAACTTGGCGAATAGTTTCGGCGTATAACCAAGCACCTTCATCAGGAAGATCATCACGTGTTACTCCAGTGATGGTCGCATAACGCAGACCCATGGTTTTTACAGATTCCGCAACTTTGCGCGGCTCTTCACGATCGATTGGAAGAGGTTTACCAGTGTCAATATTGCAAAAATCGCAACGACGCGTGCAACGATCGCCACCAATTAAAAATGTTGCTTCTTTATCTTCCCAACATTCAAAGATATTCGGACAAGCAGCTTCTTGGCAGACAGTGTGTAGCCCTTCACTCTTAACAAGTGAACGAAGTCTGGTGTACTCAGGACCTAAATTTGCTCGAGTCTTGATCCACTCTGGCTTACGTTCAATCGGAGTTTCGGTATTGCGCGCTTCGATCCGAAGTAATTTGCGGCCATCCGGTGCAAGGGTCATACGCTTACCTTACCCAGTGCTTCGAGGAGATACTTCTCCACAATTGGGGTAATTTCGGCGACATTTACAACACGGCCCAGCTCCTTTTCAATGGAGGTGACGGCGGCATCATCGATACCGCAGGGAACTATGCGTCCAAAGTGTGCAAGATCGGGGCAGATATTCAGGGCGAAACCGTGCATGGTCACGCCACTGGCTACCCGAATTCCAATCGCCGCGATCTTGCGATCGCCCTCGGAGTCGCAAACCCAGACGCCCGATCTTCCATCAACTCGGTCGGCGGTAACTCCAATTTCGCCGCAAGCCTTTATGAGCGCTTCTTCAAGAGTGCGGACGAAGCCAACAAGTTCGGTTGGTTTCAATAATCTAACAATGGGATACCCAACCAATTGGCCCGGACCGTGCCAGGTGATTCTTCCGCCGCGATCTACATTTACTACTGGCGTTCCATCATTTGGTAGTTCAAAACTTTGTGTCCGTTTGCCCGCGGTATAAACAGATGGATGTTCCAACAAGAGCAATGTATTTGCTCGCTGCTTTGAGACTACTTCTGCATGAATTTCGCGCTGTAATACAAGCGCTTGCTCGTAATCGATAAGACCAATTCGATCTACAGCGATTCCAGGCGCTACCTGAGCTGGGCTCAATGGAGAGTGAAATGGCACAGGGATAGCCTAAAGGTAGGCTGTGTGCATAGCGAACTCTGCTCAACTTCAAGCCCGAAAGGCCACGACATTAGATGTATGCAGTAATTGGATCAGGTTTAGCAGGCTTGAGCGCTGCCCTGACTCTGCAAGGCGCTGGTAAAGAAGTTGTGGTTATTGATTCCGCTGACAGACCAGGCGGGCGTATCGCAAGTGATGCAATAGATGGGTTCATCCTTGATCGCGGTTTTCAGTTAATCAATTTAAATTACCCAGAGATTAAACGATTGGCGATCGCAGCAGAATTGGACTTTAAGGAAGCGCCGCGTTCGCTTCGCGTCTCATTCGATTCAAATTTTGTAAACCTAGGTGATCCAAGGAGCTCTTTCTTATCCATCTTCTCTTCCGCATCTGGGTCACTGCTCTCAAAAGTAGCGCTTTTAAAGTATCTAGCTTCCAAACCTCACACTTCTGAAAGCGTAGAAGCGCATTTGATGCGCAGCGGCTGTGGGGATTTATATCGAAAAGTTTTAAAACCGTTCTTACAAGGCGTTTTTCTCGCCGATCCTTCACGAGTAAGCGCCGTCATTGGCAGAGAGATCATCGGTTCTTTCATATCAGGTCGTTCCGGCGTGCCGGCTCAAGGTGTAGCCCAGTTACCTATCGCTCTCGCAAAACGGGCTAAGAACTTGAAGTTAAACACTTGCGTGGAAGAAATTCGCGGCAAAGTTATTGTTACCAGTAGTGGCGAATTTCTCGCCGAAAAGATTATTCTCGCGACAGATCTAACCACCGCCGGGCAACTTCTGGGAGCAGATCAAGTTAAACCCTTGCTCAGCGCGACAACTTGGTATCACGCAACTGAAAACCCACCTACCGAAACAGCTCAGTTGGTTATTGACTCGCAAGGCCGTGGCCCGGTTGTTAATTCAATTGTGATTTCGAATCTGGCAGATAGTTATGCACCTGCAGGCCAATCTTTGATTTCATCAACAACTACTTCTCACGCTTCTGAATCTGAAGTGCGTCGCCATTTAGCGCTTATGTGGGGCGGATCTACGGGGGATTGGCGCTTCCTTGCAAAGTACGAGATTCACTCGGCGCTCCCGTTATTTGCACCTTGGCCACAGCAAGTAAAGAAATATCGAATTAACGAGAATATTTACTGCGCTGGAGATTATTTAACTGCACCTTCACAAAATGGCGCTTTACTTTCTGGGCGTTTAGCCGCAGAAGAGTTACTGCTCGACGAGGGCTTCTAGCGCAGTTGAAATATGTAGGTAATCCCATCGGAATCCTGCATCGGTTAGCGCATTTGGCATAACCTTCTTCGAGCCCAGGATTTCACTGGAGAATCCACCGAGTGCAATCTTTAACGCAATTGCCGGAGCAGGAAAGAGCGCAGGTCGCTTCATGGCACGTGCGAGAGCTGAAGTGAACTCCTGATTTGTTACAGGATTTGGGGTTGTTAAATTAACCGGACCTGAAATGTTCTTTTCCAGGGTAAACACAATGGCGCGAACCACATCGTGGAGAGTTATCCAAGACCACCATTGCTTGCCTGAGCCTAGCTTCCCACCCAAACCAAATCTAAAGAGCGGCAACATTCTTCCGAGCGCGCCACCGGTGGGATCGAGGACTAGACCAGTGCGGAGCTTTACGGTGCGCACATCACCCGCTAAATCTGCAGCACTTTCCCATT
>CANHRF010000144.1 GCA_947463335.1 Actinomycetota bacterium | reverse complement strand
ATGAAGTCAGCCACAGGTGAAGAAAAACTGGCGGAGGGCGTGGGATTTGAACCCACGAAACTTTCGTTTGCCGGTTTTCAAGACCGGTGCACTCGGCCGCTATGCGAGCCCTCCGTGGGAGAGGTTACCCGAACTTGGTTACCATTAAAAATCGACTGAAATTACTGCGGAAGTTCGAGGAGCTTCTCAATAATTATTGCTACGCCATCTTGCTTGTGTGAAGGAGCCACATCTTTCGCATTTGCTGGGCCTGCAGGGTGGCCGTCGATCATTGCATACGAGCGCCCTGCCCATTGCAACATTGAAAAGTCATTTGGGTTATCCCCGAAGGCAACGCAATCATCTGCAGTTAATCCAATACGCGCTGCCATCATCGCCAAGGTTTCACCTTTAGAAACGCCCAACGCTGAGATCTCAAGAAGTGAATCGTTGCTCGCAGAGTGCGTGACATTTACGACTCCCTGCAGAGCGGGGGTGGCTAACGCCAACATTTCATCAGCGGAAATTTCTTGTTGTGAAAGTCGCGCTAGTAACTTCAGCGCAGGACGATTTGTCACTGTATCAATCGTTTCAACTCCCACGTCATCCATTCCGATATCCCAACGTGGAATGTAGGCCTTCTCGCGGTGAAAGTGATCATTTGATTCAACTGCAAATGAAACATTCGGAATTGTTTCACGCAAAATATCCACGGCTCTTTGTAATTCAGTTGGTTGAATCATCCACTGCTCTAAAACTTTATCATTGCGTAGGTCGTAGATAAGTCCACCATTACAACAGATCGCGCTTCCAAAAGTAAATGCTTCACGGATATCTCCCATCCAGCGAGGAGGTCGCCCGGTGACAAAGAAAATTTCGATACCTAGATCACGGGCTTTGGTAAATGCTGCAATGGTTCGGCGCGAAATACCTTCATCATGCGGAACTATGGTGCCATCTAAATCTGTTGCTATTAACTTGGGACGGCGATCAATCACACAAGCTCAAATCTCTTCATGCCAAGGAATGGTTGCAGCGCCGCTGGAACATTTACAGTTCCATCAGAATTTTGATGGTTCTCAAAAATCGCCACAATCATGCGAGGAATCGCAACTAAAGTGCCATTTAGCGTTGCAACCGACTTTGTGCCGTCAGCATCTTTATATCTAATATTTAAACGACGGGCCTGGAATTCGGTGCAATTAGAAGTGCTTGTAACTTCGCGATATGCGTTTTGAGTAGGAATCCAAGCCTCAATATCAAATTTGCGAGTTGCGCTTGATCCTAAATCGCCTGAAGCGACATCGATAACTCGGAATGGAATCTCCATTGCGTTAAGGAAATCTTTCTCCCATTGCAATAATCGAGCGTGCTCAGCTTTCGCTTCTTCCGGCTTGCAGAAGGAGAACATTTCAACTTTATCAAATTGGTGAACGCGAATAATGCCGCGCGTATCTTTGCCATAACTTCCGGCTTCGCGACGAAAACATGATGAATATCCGGCATAACGAAGTGGAAGTTTCTCCGCTGGGAGAACTTCATCCATGTGATACGCCGCAAGTGGAACTTCGCTTGTACCGACTAAGTAGTAATCATCTTTCTCTAAATGATAAACATTTTCGGCCGCTTGCCCCAGAAATCCTGTGCCTTCCATTGCTGCAGGCTTTACCAGAACAGGGGGAATTACAGGAGTAAATCCGGCTTTTAGCGCGCTTTGAATCGCATAGTTAACTAACGCGAATTCCAACATTGCGCCGACGCCAGTTAAATAATATGAACGAGAACCAGAAACTTTTGCTCCACGCTCGGTATCAATTGCGCCAAGTAATTTGCCGAGTTCAACGTGATCCTTTGCTTCAAATCCATCTTTAGTGAAATCACGGGGAGTACCTACGTGATCAATAGTTACAAAGTCTGCTTCCCCACCAATTGGAGCTTCGGGATCTAAGAGATTTGAAAGTTGCATTACGAGTGCATCTGCCTGCGCTTCAACTTCTGCGCGCTTGGCATCTGCCGCTTTTACGCTCTCGGCAAGTGATTTGGCGTTCTCAAGTAAAGCTGCTTTTTCATCGCCTTTGGCAGCGCCAACGGACTTAGAAAGGGCGTTCTGCTGTGCGCGTAGCGTTTCAAATTCAGCTAGCGCGGTGCGGCGGATCTCATCGATTGCTAAAACTTTGTCAACGATCGCGACATCTTCACCACGACCTTTCTGCGAAGCGCGCACAATATCTGGGTTCTCGCGCAAGAACTTAATATCAATCATTGTTATTGCGCCTCTCTTGGATAAGAACCTAAGAACCTGATGTCATCACAAATTTCTCGCAGTTCAGCGATGCTCTCGCCGACTGCTGAATCGTTAATGTGGCCTTCCACATCAATAATGAAATGGTAGTGACCTAATTCGCGACCGGTGGGACGACTCTGAATAAATGTCAGGTTAACGCTATTTTTCGCGAAGACTTGCAGAATTTCTAGCAAAGCACCGGCATGGTCAATGCCAATAAACACTGCAATTGAGGTTCGGTCATTACCGGTAGCTTCCGGAACCCAACCAGGTTTCTGGGCGCAGATAAAGCGAGTTACGGCTCCGGTGTTATCGCCAATATCTTCGGCAATTATCTCTAAACCAAAATGTGATGCTGCAACGTTAGAGGCGATCGCAGCATCTAACTCACCTTTGCTGACAAGTTCTGCTGCTGCAGATGTGGAGTTGGTGGAAACAATTTCTGCGTGCGGATAATTCTTGGCAATATATGCACGGCATTGTGATTCGGCATGTGGGTGGGTTCCGATGCGTGCAAAGTTTGTCGTGCCAGGTTTAGCCATTAGAGCAAAAGAGACCGGAAGCGTTACTTCTGCGGCAATAGTTAGTGGATCTCCCGTTGCCAACTCATCGAGCGTGCGCGCAACAACTCCTTCTACTGAGTTCTCAATTGGGACAAGCGCATAATTCGCATCACCGGTACGAACCGCATTTAGCGCAGCGGTCACATTTGCAAAAGGAATCAGAACATCTGAATCACAACTAATCTTTTTTAGCGCAGCCTCAGTAAAAGTCCCAACTGGACCTAAGTAGGCAAATCTATGGCTTTCTGATGCGCTCACTGATTAAGGATACCTGCTTAT
>CANHRF010000143.1 GCA_947463335.1 Actinomycetota bacterium | reverse complement strand
CCTTGCGTAACTTTCTTCTCTTGGATAAAGAAATCAGATTCGCGCATTCGCAGAAGCGCCAATATGACGAAAAGGTAGGTAAAAGCGTTGATTAGAAAGGAAGGTCCAGTATCAAAGCGCGCGATGAGAAAGCCAGAAAGCGCTGGGCCAACCAAGCGTCCCGCATTGAAATTAGCGGAGTTTAAGCTGACTGCATTTGCGATATCGGAATGCCCCACAATTTCTGAGGTAAATGATTGGCGAATCGGTGCATCAATCGCTGATGAAATTCCCAGTGTTAGCGCAAAGAAAAATACATGCCAGACCTGAACGCTGCCAGCCACAACTAAGAGTCCCAGCCCGAGTGATGAAAGGGCTCCAATTAAGTTAGTGAATATCAGCAGCTTTCTTTTATTCACGCGGTCAGCAAGTGCACCGCCTTGTAGTGAAAATAGAAGTACCGGAGCAAATTGAATTGCAGTGACTAAACCGAGATAAATGCCGCTGTTATCTGTGAGCTGCAGGATCAACCAATCTTGCGCGACGCGTTGCGCCCAAGTGCCGATATTTGATGCAGCATTTGCTGGAAATAAGATTCGGTAATTGCGGTGGCGAAAGGAGCGCCAGTTGCCATCTGCCTTTACCGCCATAACGAGTATGCTTCTTCCATGAGTTCAGAGATTAAATCTGTCGTAACTCTAATCACTTTTGGCACTGTTGCATGGATAATTGCCGGATTAGTTTTAGCAATCACTGGCGCTGAAGCAAAAGTTATCTGGACCTGCGTTGTTGGAGCAGCGTTAGGCGCTTGGGGAGTTCGTTACTCAAAGCGCCGCGCATCGCGCAGCGGTATATAAGTAAATTACTTAAGCTTCGAGTTGGCCAGCAATACCGCGAAGCACACGTCCGAGACGCTCTGCATCAGGTCCTGATGGATGACGTCCGTGGCGAAGGCCATTTCCGACTTTATCTAAAATCTTAATTGTGTCTTCAATCATTGCAGCTAAATCATCGCTATTAACGCGTGAGTTCTCGGAAAGAGATACAGGCGTATCAACAATGCGCACAGACATCGCTTGTGGACCTTTACGGCTATCGATAACGCTGAATTCGATCTTGGTTCCAGGCTTAACCGTTGCTACGCCTTCAGGAAGTGAAGTAGCAGCAAGATAAACATCTTCGCCTTCATCATTTGAGATAAACCCAAATCCTTTTTCCAGGCTAAACCATTTGACGCGACCTGTAGGCATGGGGACTCCTTATAAGAATTTCGGTACTCGTGTAGCCGCGGGGATGCGGGCAGGGGGCAAGTTTATCGCAAGCAAAGGCGGGCGTGAACCCGTATTAAAGCTAGTTGTTGAGCGTAGCTTCTGAGTGAGCGCCACAGCCGTGATCGACTGAGACCACGCGTGCATCATCAGGTGCGATCGCATTGGCGCATACGCCGAAGGATGCGCGCAGTGAACCGGCGATTGGAATAAAGAATCCGCAAGATGAACAAGGCTTTGGTGCATTCTGTGCCAGCGGCGTATTTGGCCCGCGATCACTGGTGTACCAACGCTTACTTGCTTGATCGCGACCTTCAACAGAAAGTACGCGCGGGCGCATTAAGCCAAGATCAAATACTTCTGTTGCATCTAAGCCTTCATCTTGAATTAAAGAGTTGAGGCCCGGAACTAAACGTGTGTCATCTAAAACGCTAGGAACAATTACACCAGGCTGAATATCTTCTGGCTGAATACGATCTTTATATTCAATCCAATCTGGAGCAAGTAACGAATCTGGTCCAGGAAGAACTACAACATCGCAAACAGTTGGTTCCGCTGATGCATCAACCTTTGCAACAGTGACACACCAGCGCCAACCTTTATAACCTTGAATATCGGCATCAAATAAATAACTAGCAACGCGATTTTCATCTTCGAATTCGACAGAGATGAAAGCGCCGACCTGCGAAGGCTTTTCAGCCCCCGCAAGTGCAGCGTTTCTTGCAATCTCTTGCGCGTCGAATTCTTTTGTCATGGAATTAGAAATCCATTCCGCCGCCGCCATCGCCCATTGGGGCTGCTGGCTTCTTCTCTGGCTTATCGGTAATTACCGCTTCTGTTGTGATGAAGAGCGCTGCGATTGATGCGGCGTTCTGCAGAGCAGAGCGAGTTACCTTTGCTGGATCAATGATTCCTGATTTGATCATGTCGACGTATTCGCCAGTTGCAGCGTTAAGTCCGAAACCTACTTCGAGGTGACGTACCTTTTCTACAACGACTCCGCCTTCAAGACCTGCGTTGATTGCGATCTGCTTAAGTGGAGCTTCAATCGAAAGTTCTACGATCTTTGCGCCAACTGCTTCTTCGCCTTCAAGCTTTAACTTTTTAAATGCTTGTGTTGCGGCTTGCAAGAGTGCAACGCCACCACCGGCGACGATGCCTTCTTCAACTGCAGCCTTTGCGTTACGCACTGCATCTTCAATGCGGTGCTTGCGCTCTTTGAGTTCTACTTCAGTTGCAGCGCCTGCCTTGATTACAGCAACGCCACCCGCAAGCTTGGCAAGACGCTCTTGCAGCTTCTCGCGGTCGTAATCTGAATCTGACTTCTCGATTTCGGAGCGAATTTGTGCGACGCGACCCTTGATCTGTGCGTCATCTCCGCCGCCTTCAACAATCGTTGTCTCTTCTTTGCTGATCACAACTTTGCGAGCGCGACCAAGAAGTTCTAGGCCAGCGCTTTCTAGCTTTAGACCAACTTCTTCAGAGATAACAGTTGCACCGGTAAGGATTGCAATATCTTGCAACATCGCCTTACGACGATCTCCGAAACCAGGGGCTTTAACAGCTGCAGCACGGAAGATTCCGCGGATCTTGTTAACTACCAAAGTTGCCAGCGCTTCGCCTTCTACATCTTCAGCGATAATCGCAAGTGGCTTACCTGATTGCATAACCTTTTCAAGTACAGGTACTAGATCTTTAATATTTGCAATCTTTGAGTTAACGATCAAGATGTAAGCATCTTCTAGGACTGCTTCCATACGATCTTGGTCAGTTACGAAGTAAGGCGAGATATATCCCTTATCAAAACGCATACCTTCGGTGAGCTCGAGTTCAAGACCAAATGTATTTGACTCTTCAACGGTGATAACGCCTTCTTTGCCGACCTTATCCATCGCCTCAGCGATCATCT
>CANHRF010000142.1 GCA_947463335.1 Actinomycetota bacterium | reverse complement strand
CACCGCTGGGTCCCCCGGTCTTGGTCAGCGAGACTGAGATATCGCTCGGTTTAATCTCGCTCGTATTCAATTCTGGATAACTCGTCTTGAGGTAATTAAGAGCGGCGACCTTGGCGGTTAATTGCGAATCGACCATCTCGGTCTTGGCAATCTTTTTCTCCACCTCAGCGCTAACGCCATCTTGATAGAAGAGTGAACGTGGCATAACCGAGAAATCACTTCGCCCCCACGAATAGATAAGCTCCGCACCAGTTACATATGCGTTAGGGCTGCTGATCAAAATAGATAATAAATAGATCTTGCCATCTGCTTTATAGAACTTCATTGAAGCCGGCGCACTCTTTGAAGGAGTGATGATCTTATTTACAACATCTTGAGCGTTGCCGGGTGTTAAAACAACATAAGGAAGTGGAGCGAAGAGAGCGAGCCCAAAGAATAAAGTGAGAATTGCAGTAATTAAACGAGGGAGCTGGTTATGGTGCATTGCTCGCTTTAGCTTCGCCAGGGTTTACATCTTCTTCATTTGCAAGGTCATCGTTTGCAATGTCTTCATTTGCAATAGTTATCTCTGCATCACGGAATGAATCTTGAAAGCGCTGAAATTGACCAACTGAGCGGGTCGTTTCTGATTCAAATTTCGATTTAAATTGAGTTACCCATAGAACATAGCCAAGTGCGCCTAAAAGGCCAGTCAATGGGATGACCCACCAGATCAGAGCCGTAAATGCGTTGGACATGTTAGGTAGCCTATCTCTTGTGGGAAGAAATCTCGCATCGGTGGTGTTTTACAGGAACAGCGCTTAATTAGACTTTATTAGAATTGCATTAGAGATTGGGGTACGGATATGGCGGGCTTTGGTTTTATCCCGAACGATCCAAGCGATCCCAATAATCCCGGGGATGGTCAGCCTGATTTCGAGGCGATGATGCGCCAGATGCAAGAACAGATGAGAGCGCAATTTGAACAACTCGGAATTAACCCAGTTGGTTTTGTAAATCCATTTGCAAATCTCTTCTCGCAAAGTGGTAGCTCCACACCTGGCGGTCAAGAAGAGGTTCTCTCTATATCTGCGGCGCGCGATACCGCCAAGAAATTTGTATCGGCTCAAGGGTTAAAGCCAATCGGTACAAAAGAGTTAGCGGTCGTTGCAAGTGCATTTGAAATTTCTGAGATTTGGTTAGATGAAGCGCTCTCATTTCCGGCGACAGGTACTGCACCGAATTCAGCGACGAGATTAGATTGGGTCGACCAGACAATTTCTGGTTGGCATAAAACGATCGAGCCTTTAGCCGCCGGACTTTCTAGCGCCATCTCAGACCTGCTTGATCAAGCGATGAACGCGCAGGTTGGCGAAAGCACCGAAGGCCAACCGCCGATCGAGATGATTACCAAGATGCTCCGCTCATTTATCGCCACAATGATCGCAACCCAGCTCGGCCAATCAATCGGCACCTTGGCTACATCTGTAACCGGCGCACACGATGTGGGCCTCTCACTCTTAGACCCAGCGCGCCCAGTAGTCATCCCAGAGAACATTGAAAATTGGGCTAACGAGCTAGAGATTCCTAAATCAGAAGTCTTTATCTTTCACGCACTTCGCGAAGGCGCGGTTGCACGACTCTTTGCAAATAATCCTTGGCTGGTTTCATATATTCAAAGCGCAGTTGTTGAATATGGAAAAGGCATTCATATAGATATTGAAGCGATACAAAGACAAGCACAGAGCGCTTTCGAAAATATGCAGGGAAGCGATGAAGAGAATATGAGCTTTGCTTTAGATAGCGGCATATTTACTCCTGAAGAGTCACCAGCTCAAAAGAGCGCGTTAGCAAAACTAGAAACTGTCTTTGCGCTAATTGATGGTTGGACTGATGAAGTAACTGCTCTGGCCGCCGGTGATCGCTTGCCTGCAATTGAACAACTAAGGGAAACGTTACGGCGTCGTCGCGCAGCTTCTGCACCAGCACAACAATTATTCTCTTCGATGCTTGGTTTGGAAGTCTCGCCTAAGTTAACTCGTGAAGCGAGCGCCTTCTGGAAGAAGATTCGAGAAGTTAGATCGATCGCTGAACGCGATCAGATCTGGAGCGGATTATTACCAACTGCTGAGGATTTGCTGAACCCAGAAAAGTTCTTGGAGAGCACTTCTATTCCCGACGATCTCTCAGGTTTGCTTTAAATTCTGGAGAAAGAAAAGCGAAGTCCCCGGCCGCTACTTTGAATTATCTGCCTTCCCCTTGCAGATAGATCAAAGAGTTATCCGAGGACTTCGTAAGCGAAACTTATGACCAAAAGTCCTGAGAATCAAATAAATAGAGATTTGACACACCCGTAATTTGCAATGTAATGAAAATAAACTTAGGCCCTAATCTCTCAACACGTACTTTAGATATTGGCGATATAAATCTATTTGGCAACGTTGAGGAGTACTTTTTATATATGGCACAGAGTGAATCCGAGGGCGATGAACTAACCCTGCCTGGTATTTCAGAGGGTGAGATAATTGTGATTCGCTCGGCTAGGCGAAAGCGAAATATCTCTGCCTATCGCCAGGGTGGACGGATAATTGTTTCGATCCCCGCGCGGATGAGTAAGGCTGATGAGCACTCCATCGTCCCCGAGATGATCGCAAAGATACGTAGCCAAGAATCAGCGCGCATCCCCAGTGAAGAAGCGTTGATGGAGCGCACAGCCGACCTACTGATATCCCTAGCCCCTGAGATCACTGCGCGACCGGCTTCAATCAATTGGCGCCCCATGCGCGAGCGCTGGGGTTCGTGCACCAGCGTTGATCGCACGATTCGGATCTCAGATCGCCTCAAGCTCGCTCCAGATTACGCACTGGATTACGTCCTCTTCCATGAAGCGATCCATTTAGAGCACTTTGACCACGGATCTGAGTTCACTGAGGTTCTAGGTCGATTTGAGGGGGCAGAGCTGGCCAGCGCCTACCTAGATGGCTATGAAGCCGCCGAGCGAGCCTTAGCTGAGCCAGTTGAGCTAAAAAAACTACGCACAAACAGGGGTTAGATAAGCGTATTTGAGCGTGGTCAGGGGTATCGTCAGGGTTGCACGCGTGGGCGCTCAGAGCCCATTCGGCGATTGGAGGCAATTATGACAGCAGAGACATACAAGGGTGACGCTTACTGCGTTAAGTGCAAAGAGAAGCGTGACTTCGAAGGCACTGTGAAGATCTCAGACTCTGGT
>CANHRF010000141.1 GCA_947463335.1 Actinomycetota bacterium | reverse complement strand
GATTTCCAGGCGACGTTGAGATTGCATAATTATTTGAAGTATTTCCCTTAGATCAGAACTAGTGCGATTGAGATCAGGGTTAAGAGAAAGAACGCTGGGAATGCAGTCTTAGCCTTGCCCGCGCGGAAATGGACAAAGATCGCTCCAGCCATAAAGAACCATAAGCCCAACAATGGGAAGTAGGCCATCCAATTCCATTTCATACCAAGAATTAATCCAAAGGCCAGCAAAGCTTCGAAGAAGCCGATTACTCGAGCGATTCCATCCTTCACATTTACATCGCGTGTGCCAGATAGGCCCTTTGCATTTCCACTGGCCTTGCTCAGGCCAGAGATTACAAATACGACGGCGAGAAAAGCCAGAATGATGGTTGCGTTAGTAGTCATGGGTTAAAGGTACTACAGAGCCTTACCCCAGCGCCTCTCGGACCAAGCGATCAGCAATCAATCGTCCTTGCGCTGTCAATTGAATCTGCGAATCTTCGATCTTGATGTGACCGCTTGATACATATGCCTGCAAATTATCTTGCCCTTGCTTATTCAATGAAGAAAGCGCCAAACCTGTTCGCATTCTTATCGCAAGCATTATCGCTTCATCACGCAGCTGCTCTTCTGTTAACAACTCTGATTCGGCAACTGGTGATTCCTTAGCAAATAATTTCTGCTTATAGGCCGTTGGATGTTTAACATTCCAGAAGCGTTTCTTATCGACATGCGAATGAGCGCCTGGACCGAGTCCCCACCAATTAGCACTCTTCCAGTAAGCAATGTTGTGCTGACACTCGTGTCCTTGCTTAGACCAATTAGATAGTTCGTACCAAGCAAGACCCGCTTCATTGCACATCTGATCAACCAGCAAATACATATCCGCCATCAGATCATCATTCGGCATCGTCAAATCACCGCGTTTGATTTGTGCAGCAAGTTTTGTACCAGTCTCAACAATCAAGGCATAAGCGCTGATGTGATCAATGTCGAGTGAGAGCGCTTCAGTAACTGTGGCGCGCCAATCTTCCAGAGATTCACCAGGTGTTCCGTAGATCAAATCAACGCTAATACTCGAAAACCCAGCTGCACGTGCCATATCAACCGCACGCGCAACATTTGCTGGGTTATGTGTGCGATCCAGTACTGCCAGCACATGTGGTTGCGCTGATTGCATACCAAATGAGATGCGATTAAAACCTGCTGCTAAATAGCCTTGTAACTTCTCTTCTGTAACCGAATCTGGATTTGCTTCAAGGGTTATCTCACAATCAGCCGTCAAACCATTGCGCGCTTTAATCGCCGATATTACTCGCCCAAGATCTTTTGCAGGAAGCAGCGATGGCGTGCCTCCCCCAAAGAATATTGTGGGTACTTCATCCAAGGGCGCAGCTTCCAACTCCAATAAAACAGCGTCAATGTAATCGTTTGAGACTATTTCCAGTGATGCGCCATCTTGCAGTTCATTGGGCGTGTAAGTATTGAAGTCACAATATCCGCAGCGCTTTATGCAGTAAGGAATATGAACGTAGAAAGAGAGCACGATCAGTCTTGCTTACGCGCGGCTTTAATCTTTTCGATATCAGCATCTGTGGCAAGTGCGGCAACGAAAGCTTCTTGCGGAACTTCCACGCGGCCCACCATCTTCATGCGCTTCTTTCCTTCTTTCTGCTTTTCCAGCAGCTTACGCTTACGTGAAATATCTCCGCCGTAACATTTAGCCAAAACATCTTTACGGATCGCACGGATGCTCTCGCGAGCGATGATGCGCGAACCAATCGCAGCCTGGATAGGAACTTCGAATTGTTGGCGAGGGATCAACTCACGTAATTTTCCGGTCATCATTACCCCGTACGAGTAAGCCTTGTCGCGGTGCACAATCGCGCTAAATGCATCAACGGCTTCACCCTGCAGCAAGATATCGACCTTTACTAGGTTGCCTTCTTCATCGCCAAGTTCTTCATAATCTAAAGATGCATAACCTTTAGTACGGCTCTTCAATTGATCAAAGAAGTCGAAGACGATTTCAGCAAGTGGCAAGGTGTAACGAATCTCCACGCGATCTTCTGAGATGTAATCCATACCTTGCATAGTGCCGCGACGGTCTTGGCAGAGCTCCATAATTGTGCCGATATATTCTGAAGGAGCCAGAATTGTGCACTTTACGATCGGCTCTTTAACGTTATTGATCTTGCCATCAGGAAATTCTGAAGGGTTGGTAACCACAAACTCTTTGCCATCTTCCAGAGTTACGCGATAGACCACGTTCGGCGCAGTAGAGATCAAGCTGATTCCAGATTCGCGTTCTAAACGCTCGCGAACGATCTCCATATGAAGCAGGCCTAAGAAACCACAACGGAAGCCGAAACCAAGCGCTGCTGAGCTTTCTGGTTCATAAACTAGAGCGGCATCATTTAGCTGCAACTTATCTAACGCATCGCGAAGTAATGGAAAGTCAGCGCCATCTAGCGGGAAGAGACCTGAGAAGACCATTGGCTTAGGATCTTTATATCCCGCAAGCGCGGTCTTGGTTGGATTTTGATAATTCGTAACCGTGTCACCCACACGAGATTGGCGAACATCTTTTACGCCGGTAATTAAATAACCTACTTCGCCAACACCTAAACCTTTACTTGGCACTGGTTCTGGCGAGATAACGCCAACTTCAAGGGCTTCGTGGCGCACGCCAGTAGAAAACATTTGAATCTGTTCGCGCGGATTGATTCGACCATCAATCACGCGGATATATGTAACTACGCCGCGATAAGAGTCATAAACCGAGTCAAAGATAAGTGCGCGCGCAGGTGCGTTGGCATCGCCGACTGGTGCTGGAATCTGAGCGACGATCTGATCAAGAAGTTCTGCAACGCCATCACCAGTCTTGCCAGATACACGTAAGCAATCTTCAGGTTTGCATCCGATTAAGCGAGCGAGTTCTGCTGCGAATTTATCGGGTTGGGCATTTGGAAGATCGATCTTATTTAGCACTGGAATAATCGTTAGGTTATTTTCCATTGCTAAGTACAAGTTAGCCAGCGTCTGCGCTTCAATGCCTTGTGCGCAATCAACTAATAGAACTGCGCCTTCGCAAGCTGCGAGCGAGCGCGAAACTTCGTAAGTAAAGTCGACGTGTCCTGGCGTATCGATCATATTCAGGATGTATTCCTGGCCATCGATACTGCTGCGCCACGGCAAACGAACTGCTTGAGATTTAATGGTGATGCCGCGTTCGCGTT
>CANHRF010000140.1 GCA_947463335.1 Actinomycetota bacterium | reverse complement strand
TTTAGATTGTCTTGCTTTGATTAAGGCGCAGTCAGAAAATATCCGCACCTTTTCGCACATTACAGGTGGCGGCTTGGCAGATAACACTGCGCGAGTTATTCCAGATGGTTTGATTGCAAAGTACGACCGCACAACTTGGGCGCTTCCGGCGGAAATGAAATTTATGGCAGATTCTGCGGGAGTACCGCAGGCGGATTTGGAGCGGACCTGGAATTGCGGCATCGGGATGGTCGCTATCGTCGATCCAGCAATCGCTGACCTGACGATCAGATCTTTGGGGGCGCGGGGGATGAAGGCCTGGATTTCAGGCTCAATTCACGCTCAAAGTGGTCCAGGAGCGGCTACTTTGGAAGGTAACTACCTGACGCGATAGCCTACGCGTCTTGACGAAATTAACTTTGGTAAGGAGGTCGCCCAATGGGTCGCGGCCGTGCAAAAGCTAAACAGACAAAAGTAGCAAGAGATCTTAAGTACAACTCACAAGAGATGGACCTCGATCGCCTTGCCAAAGAACTCCATGGCGAGGATCCATCGAATAAATCTCGCGATGATGATGACCCATTTGCCGAAGGTAATTACATTCCCCGTGCTTAAGCCAAGTGCTTAATTTTAACTTGCGATTAAAGTGAGACCAACTCCTTACGTAGCTTCACTTCGAATATACGAACCACTTTCTGCCTTTGAACCAGCAGATCGTTTGCGCTGGCAAGATTTAAAGACCGATCAAAATTCTAAGCGCACCGAGCAAGAGTTAGCGCTGCGTCGATTGGTCTTCCCTGAACCACCAACTGGCCGTCCCGATGGCGCACACATTTTAGATATTGATGGCCTGCGTTATGTCTCACCTTGGTCGACCGCAACTCGTTGTTGGGCAGCGCTCGATGATTTCAAAGAGTCAATGCCATCATCAGTGACACCGCTTTTTATCCCGCAATCTTTGGAAGATGTAATAACTGCTGGAGTCGATCTAATGGAAGATCGCGTGCCACATATTTTGACGGAGAATTGGGTGATACCTCCACGTTGGTTCTCACTCTTTATGGCGGAAGAGCGAGTCCGCGGTGAAGATGAAGATGGTCTCTTCTGTATCTTAAGAACGACGATTGCAGATGCGAAAGCGCGTACCGAAGTTGCTCATCAAACAGTGCGAAACGCATTCGGTGAAGGTTCGGTAGAAGCAGATATCGAACATTTACTTGAATGGCTCGATATGTTTCACAATAAATCGCTCGTTGAACTTGATTACGGCGGGCTCGCAAATTACTTAGATCACGGATTGCGCTTAGCCGGTGAAGAAGGGCTGGAAGCAGATACATCTGTAGAAGATGTGCTCTTATCTCTATCTGGTCTTGCCGCCGGCGATGGCCAGATGGCTGGCCAAGGCTATGAACGGTTAGTTTCTCGTTGGCGTATCGTGCAGAGCTTTGAATCGGCGATATAAATCGCGCTCTAACTGATCGCGCTATTGCTATTTGCGCTCACTTTGACGGATACTTCCGACACTCGTTACAAAACGGACACCAATTGCTTTCAATGAGGAGCGTTATGAATCGTCTGCCTGATGCAGAAATCTTGCTCACACCTCGAGAAGTCGCCGAATTATTTGGAGTCGATCCCAAGACAGTTACTCGTTGGGCAAAGGCCGGAAAGTTAACTTCGATTCGCACACTTGGTGGACATCGCCGTTTCCGTAAATCTGAAGTTGATGACCTGCGAAACAATTATTTTAAAAGCGAGACTAAGTAAGTAATTTATGGAATTTTCAGTACTGCAATTTCTCTTACTTGGCGTGCTCACATTTATCTTTGTAGGCGCGCTGACGCCGCTCATGCGCAAACTTGCTTTACGAATCGGCGCAGTTGATGCGCCTAACTTGGCGCGCAAGGTTCAGAAAGAACCGGTTCCGTATTTAGGTGGAGTTGCGATCGCAATCGGAGTTGTTGCCGCTTCATACGGTTCACTCTTGGCGGTTGATTTCACAATGGAGACATTTCGTTTAGCTAGCTTTGTCTTGGTTCCAGCGATCGCAATTTCAACGATGGGGTTGATTGATGATCTGAAAGGCCTTGCTCCCTGGCCTCGGCTAATTGCGCAAACCATCACCGGAGTTATCGTTGCGGTAATCCTGACTTCAACAGACACCATGGGCGTTGCCTTTGACAATACTTTTCTAAACTATGCGATCTCAGTTCTATGGATAGTTGGAGTATGCAACTCCATTAACTTCTTCGATAATTTAGATGGCGGAGCCGCAGGAACCGTTGCAGTGATTTCAATATTTCTCTTCTTTATCGCCTACGACCGCCAACAGGTGCTGGTTAGCGCTCTAGCCATTGTCACAGCGGGGGCCACAGCTGGCTTTTTAATGTGGAATCGTGCGCCAGCCAAGATTTATATGGGAGATGCCGGAGCGCTCTTTCTCGGCATCATTATCTCGGTCTTAACCATTCGCTTAAGCCCTGGAGTTGTTCCGCAAGTTAAATCCTTCGCAATTCCGCTCGCCTTAATGGCGGTGCCGATTCTCGACACAACCGTTGCGGTGAGTTCACGAATTTATCGAGGTATTTCACCTTTTCAAGGTGGAACCGATCATCTATCTCATCGTTTAGTACGCGCTGGGCTAACTCGGCGCGTAACCGCATTTACTTTATGGGGCTTAGCAGCGTTCTACGGTGCGCTAGCGCTGGCAATTTACCTTTGGCCAGATACCGCTGGATATCAATTAATGGCGATTGGCGCAGCCGCGTGGACTTTAAAATTGATTTACTTCTTACGAATTCCATCTGAGGGGTAGACTGCACTTATGGCAAACAACGATGATGTAAAGGCGAGAATGCTCGCCGCCCTTGAAGCTAAAAAAGGCAAGAAGGGCGCACCCGGAACACAGACACATGCTGAAGGTGGTTCCAAGATTCGTGGCGGCCAACGCAGTGGTGGTGCTCCGCAAGTACAACGCAAAGCAGGACCTTCAGGTTCTGGATCTGCTGGTTAATCCAGCTTTACTTATTTAAATTCTTTAAAACTATTGTGGCTCGGGACAGGATCGAACTGTCGACCTCACGATTTTCAGTCGCGCGCTCGTCCCAACTGAGCTACCGAGCCAATATTTAATTTTTATCTGCAATAACTAATTAATCATTTAAAAAGAAGAGAGTGTGTGGACACTCTCTTCTAGCGACCCAGACGAGACTTGAACTCGCGACCTCCGCCGTGACAGGGCGGCGCGCTAACCAACTGCGCT
>CANHRF010000139.1 GCA_947463335.1 Actinomycetota bacterium | reverse complement strand
CTCGTAATGAGCAAGCGATGGTCCACGAATCTTCTGCCTATGCGCGTATGACTCGTCGTCGTTCCACTTTTGCTTGTGCATCATCAGTAGGTCCCGGTGCAACAAATATGTTAACTGGTGCCGCTGTTGCAACTACTAATCGCTTACCTGTCTTGTTATTTCCTGCAGATACTTTTGCTAATCGCGTTTCAGATCCCGTTCTGCAACAGCTGGAACAACCCTATGACCTTTCAATGACGGTAAATGATGCCTTTAAGCCGCTCTCTAAATTCTTTGATCGCATCAATCGTCCTGAACAAATCTTTAGTTCGCTCCTTGGCGCAATGCGTGTTCTGACTGATCCCGCTGAAACCGGTGCGGTGACTATCTGTCTTCCGGAAGATGTCCAGGCAGAAACTATTGAGGTCCCTGAAGAATTCCTCGCTGATCGTGAATGGCATATCCGTCGTCCCCGTCCAGATCTTGGTTTATCTGCAATTGCAGCCCGTGCGATCGCTAAATCAAAGAAGCCATTTATCGTCGCTGGTGGCGGAGTTATTTACTCAGATGCGCATGCTGCGCTAGCTAAATTTGTGGAAGCAACCGGAATTCCAGTTGGAGTATCGCAAGCCGGAATGGGTTCACTGCCTTGGGATCATCCCCAAATGTGTGGTTCGGTCGGTGCAACTGGCACGACTGCAGCAAATCGCCTGGCCAAAGAAGCAGATTTAGTAATCGGTATCGGAACCCGTTACAGCGATTTCACAACCGCTTCACGCAGTATCTTCCAAAATCCAGATGTGAAGTTTATAAATATAAATGTCACCGCCTTCGATGCCTTCAAGCACGGCAGTGCAATTCCGGTGGTCGCTGATGCGCGCACCGCTCTGGAAGAGCTCACAACAGAGCTTGCGCAATTTAAAGTGCCAGCAGATTATGCAAAACGAATTACTGATGAGAACAAGATCTGGGATGCGATTGTTGATGCCGCATTTGTAGACCAAAAGTTAGCCAAGCCGAGCCAGAGCGAAATTATCGGCGCTGTGCAAGCCGCAACCGATCCCCGCGATGTTCTAGTCGGTGCAGCAGGTTCACTCCCTGGTGATCTCCATAAGTTATGGCGAGTACGCGATCCGCTGGGTTATCACATGGAATATGCCTTTTCTTGTATGGGATATGAGATCGCTGCTGGACTTGGTGTAGCCCGTGCAGATTCATCGCGCACTCCAGTGGTGATGATGGGCGATGGTTCGTATTTAATGATGCATACCGAATTGGTAACCGCCGTTGCTGAAGGTTTGAAATTCATCGTTGTACTTGTGCAAAATCATGGCTTTGCCTCAATCGGACATCTCTCTGAAGATATTGGTTCGCAGAGATACGGAACTAAATATCGCTTCCGTGATGCTAAATCCAATAACCACGAAACTGGTGACGTACTCCCTATAGATCTAGCGACTAATGCCCAAAGCCTGGGAATGAATGTGATTCGAATCGCGGAAAGCCCAAATGCGATCGCAGATCTTTCTGCGGCGATGAAAGTTGCCAAGGCGCATCCAACTGCGACTTTGATTCACATCAATAGCGACCCAATGCTCTATGCCCCAAGCGGCGAAGCCTGGTGGGAAGTGCCTATTCCAGAAGTTTCAACTCTGGAATCAACCCAGAAGGCATATGCGAATTACAAGGAAGCACGTAAGGTGCAGAAGCAGTACCTAGGAAAAGGCGCTAAAGAGCGCGGCTAGATGTAATTTACTTCGCGGAATGATCGCTTGATTGACAACGAGAACTTGTCATCTTTGGGATCAGCAACGCGGAAGAAGCAAATTATCTTTTTACCGTACTTCTTCTCTTCAGCGCCAGGATCTGGATAAAAGTAACCATAAGTCAAAGTAGTTGGCAGATCTTTCTGGCCGGTTAGCGCACTTAGCGCTGCTTTGTCACAGGCAGCGCTAGCTTCTTTCTTCGCCGCCTCTGAATCTAATTTCCTAGCCTTGAGTTTTCCGGTGTAGAAAACTTCGTAATGGTGGGCATCATTGCAACTAGTTAAATAGAGAGTTTTGTAATTTGTATCGCTCCACTTGCTCGACTTAGTTGGCGCCTTATTAGCGGAGTAACATCCCAATTGCAGTTGCAGATAGAAGGTTGCCTTGCCCAGCGCCTGTGCCGGCTCCGCGCTTAGAGAGATGGTTAGTGTGAGAAGAATTAAAGCAAACTTCTTCATAACTATGCTTTGCCGGTCCAGTTGAACTCGTCAGGGTTGCCCATCTGCCATCTATTTGGTCGCGATGGCGTGACCGAGAGAATGAAATTGTAGAAAGGAATCAAAAAGAACCAACCGCGTCGATCAACGTCATGCATGCGACGAATTGAACAAGTCACAGTTGGAGCCAATAAAAATAGATTCCAAAACTGACTTAGGAAATCCCCAGGGAAAAATGCATCCAAAATGCTGACTGCAAATGAACTGACCCAAGTGAAGAGAACAAAGAGCCAGAACTCGGAACGCGTGGCCGTTCCTTGGTAATCAAAGTATCGGCTCAGCGTATTAACGGGAGATTCGAGGAAGTTCGGCATACGCACAATCATATGACCTAACCCTCAACCTCACCTTTGCATTTATCTAAAGCGACACGAGAGAAAAATTTAAGAGATCGGAGCGGTTGTGTTACTTCTGCACTGAGTTACTCTTTGACCCACCCAGATAGTACGGATTAGTTATTCGACTAATCTCTCGAGAGGAGCTCAATTGTTTAAGAAATTTAAGACGATTGTTGCAGTAGTTGCTGCAGCAGGTCTGCTCGGAATCACCCTTAGTGCTTGCTCTTCTTCAGAAAAAGCAATCACAGAAGCTGATTGCGGAACTGAAGGCGCATTTTGTATCGGTCTTGTAACTGATATTGGAAAAGTTGACGATAAGTCATTTAACCAATCAGCTTGGGAAGGCGCACAAGAAGCGGCTACAGCTAACAACGGTTTTGCTAAGTACGTAGAAACGCAAGATCCAAAGGATTACGCAGCTAACATTGCACTCTTTGCTGATGCTGGCTACAACGCAATCGTTACAGTCGGATTCTTGATGGCTGAAGCAACAACTATTGCCGCTGAGAAGTACCCAAATGTTAAGTTCATCGGTGTTGATCAGTTCAATGGTGGAACTTCAGCAAACTACAGCGGATTAATTTTCCCTGAAGATAAGGCTGGCTTCATCGTCGGTTACCTCGGTGGATACCTAACTAAGACAGGAAAGACTGCAGCAATTGCTGGT
>CANHRF010000138.1 GCA_947463335.1 Actinomycetota bacterium | reverse complement strand
TCTACCGAGAAAAGAAGATTACCCAGAAGGTGGATGGAAATATCCAAATAAGCACGCGCTTCCAGATTTACTGCCACAGGTTTACTGTCAACCGGCGCTCTGGCATCCTAACTCTGAGCAAGAAGCAGTTGCCGCTGCGCTACGTGCGCTAGAACGAGTGGCTAGCGCTTAGCTATTTGCTTTAAATAATTGATTTAGCAGGGCGATCGATTCAGCAGCGATCATCTCCCCCGCTTCAGGTGCAAACGGTGCGGGATGACCATATCCACGTTGCGCAACTGCTGGTTCGTAACCACCAAAAGGATATTCCGCGCGCGTTGAGATGTAACCTAAAACTCCCTGGCAGTAGCCCGCAAAGATCGTTGCTTTAAATGGCGAGGCTTGTCTTACCTGGTAACCAATTTCAGTAAAGACTTCACCTGGGGTGCCAACAATTGCAACATCTCCCAAACGTGCCACCCAGAGTTCGCCATCAACAAATGTTGGTAAGGGTGTGGTTGCAGATAAGTTAACAAACTTTTCCAACCAGGCGATGTGATAACCAATCGGATTCAATACCTCACGCCCTGCACCTGCCGCTTTCTTTCCTTCAAAATCAGCCTTCTTCGCCGCTAATTCTTCTTGCATCTCACTAACACTCATCGCTGGATTCAGTGGCAGTTGCAGCACTTTTCTAATAGATGCGATTGGTTGTGTTGATTGTGGAGATTTAACTCGCTTGCGATAGAGCGCAATTGGGGTCACAGATCCATATGCGATTCGCTCAATTTCCATCTCTCGTGGTTCTGCATCTACAACCGCGTGCACCGCTTCGAGCCCTAGGCGCTTACCCATCAGAACTTCAGGGCCAGGATGATCAAAGAATGCTTCTAACGGCAGAATATTTCCAGCGGCTCCTTGAAGGAATAAACAGATACCACCACGGATTAACTCAACTTGATTGCGCAGCGGGCCGATAAAGTCGCTGCCGCTATATGGAACTTCTCCACCAAGTGATACTGGATGGCAACCAAAACCAACAAGAGTTGCGATCGCATCTCCGGTGAGGTTATCGATTCTGATTGTGGGCACTTCTTCATCGATAAAATTCTCTTTATTCCATCCCAGAATCGTTCTTCCATCTTCAGTGCGTTCTCTGCGATTCACCGCAATTCCAGGAGCAACACCTGTACCGCCCGAAATTCGTGCAGGCTTCAATCTCGCCATTGCTTTAACAACCGCGCTGGCATAATCAAAAGGTAAGCGTTCAAAGTATGCGACTTCTCCTGGAGTTAGCTCGGCATATTCACCGTGTAACTTCTCGCCGTGCTCTCTTGGCCACAGCCCCGCGTGCGAGTGGCTAACATTTAGAAGAATAGAGTCGTAATCAATGCCTGATGCAATTGAGATAGTGGATCTAATTCGATCCGCAAAGTAAGGATCGATATTTGCTAAATCTGCGGTGAGGATCGCCATTTGGGTTGCACCATTGCTGATCACCACGGCGCGAACCTGGCATTCATCTAGCGAATCGCGCACAGCGAAGGCGCGACGGACAAATCCTTGGGGGTCTGCTGGCAGCGGTGGATCGATATTTACAACGGCTGCTCCTGCAAGAAGTTCTGCCATGAGACACCTCAATCAAGGGTTTGAGTTATTGGAAAGGTTTCCAGTAGTGTAAATCATGCAATTTGCAGAGGTCAATGGCTATCGAGAGCTCGAGCATATTTCTCATTAGATTAGAGAGAAGGTTGTCATATGGATGGAAATCTTCGTCGATCACTGCTCGCTGTTCCAGCAAGTTCTCAAAAGATGGTCGAGAAATCAAAATCTTTACCATGTGATCAGATCCTCTTCGATTTAGAAGATGCCGTTGCTCCAAATGAAAAAGCTAGCGCTAGATCAAACTTAATTGAACTCTTCTCCGGAAAACCAACTTTTCGTGCCCGGTATATCTCTATCCGAGTCAACGGTACAAACACGCGATACTTTAAGGACGATGTAGCCGCACTTGCTCAAATTCCAACAGATTCGATCTTTTCGATTGTGCTTCCTAAAGTGGAAAGCGCGAGCCAAATTGATCTGTTGGGAAAGCCATTTTTAGTTGAT
This sequence comes from Actinomycetota bacterium, assembly GCA_947463335.1. The sequence continues at coordinate 1,169 of CANHRF010000138.1, read as the reverse complement.
GCACAGATTGAGAGCGCTGCGGGCCTTACCAACGTCGAGAGCATCGCGGCACATCCACGTTGCCTCTCACTTTCTTACGGTCCACTCGACTTTGCCGCAGATCTCGGTGCTTCACTTGATAGCCTCTCCGAGAGTGATCTGCGAGAGTTCACGCTCTATCCCCTAATGAAGATTCTGATCGCGGCGCGAGCTAATCAGAAACTTGCCTTTGACGGTCCAGAAGTTGATATCCGAAACTCTGAGAAGTTCAGCAAAGGCGCATCACGGGTGCGGGCCTTTGGATTTGATGGAAAATGGGTTCTGCATCCTGATCAGATTGATCTTTGTAATGAGATTTTCACGCCAAGTGAGGGCGAATTCCAACGGGCTAGCGCCCTTATTGCCAAGTACGAAAGCGCAAAGGCTGCGGGCCTTGGTGCGGTTACCGATGGCGATCTAATGATCGATGAAGCATCGCTCAGAGTTGCCGCAAAAACTGTGGCTCGCCACCTAGCCTTTAAATCTAGCTAAAATTTTTACTTCTCTGTGCGGCGAGTATTAATTCGATACTTATCTGCGTAATCGCGATCTAGCTCCCAGCCCAAACCAGGGGTATCTGTGAGCGTGATATTTCCATCCTTTAGAGGTGGACGATTAGCGATTAAGTTATGCCAGATCGGATCGCGATCCTTATGGAAGAACTCTAGATAAGTTCCGTGAGGAATTGATGCAAGAAGGTGTGACGCTGCTTGAGGTTCTTCGTGGTGCGCCATCTTGATGTCATACAGATGGGCGGTAGATGCAGCACGACGCCACTCTGTTGGTCCACCTGACCAAGATGAATCAAAGTTACAGAAATCAATTGCGCCGACTTCCATTAAATCGCGGCAACCGGCGGCTGAGAATTCTGTCTGACCAGCACAGACAGAAACACCACCTGCATATCTCACATCGCGCATCGCGCGCTTATCGTTCTGCCAAATGCAAGGCTCTTCAAACCACAGAAGGTTGTCGCCTTGTACTAAATGTGAAAATTCAATTGCTTGAGGAACTGTATAACCCTGATTGGCATCTACGGCAATTCTGAAGTTATCGCCACCATATTTGCGCGCTTCCTTAAATCGCTGGGCATCTTCCTTAGGAGTTAAGCCACCGATTTTAAATTTCATTCCGGCAAAACCTTGTTCAAC
>CANHRF010000137.1 GCA_947463335.1 Actinomycetota bacterium | reverse complement strand
GGCCGACGACGTCGATTAGCTAGAGCCCACACAATCTGGGATCTACGCGATCTCGCAAAAGAGCGAACCCCTAAAGGTCCATTTGATTACACAGATGGTGGCGCGGAATCAGAGATCACAATGAATCGGTCGCGAGAATTGTTTAACAGTATTGAATTTGCGCCAAGAATTTTGCAAGATGTTTCTAGTGTTTCAACGGAGCGAAAAGTCTTTGACCACACCTTCGCGCTTCCATTTGGAATCGCCCCCACCGGCTTTACACGAATGATGCATGCCGAAGGCGAAGTTGCTGTTGCAAGAGCAGCGGAGAAATTTGGAATTCCTTATTCCTTATCAACTGTGGGTACAACATCAATAGAAGATGTCGCGCTTGCCGCACCAAATGGCGTTAATTGGTTTCAGCTGTATATGTGGAAAGACCGCGATGCATCTATGCAACTGGTAGAACGCGCTAAAAAATCTGGTGTTACAAATCTGATTCTGACAGTAGATGTGCCGGTAGCAGGTTCACGTCTACGCGATGTCAGAAATGGTTTAACTGTTCCGCCGACTTTATCTTTGGGCACAATTATTGATGCCATCCCCCGTAGAGAATGGTGGTGGAACTTCTTAACTACCAGGCCGCTCGAATTTGCATCAATGTCTAACTGGCCCGGCACCGTCGCGCAATTGCTGGACTATATGTTTGATCCAACGATGACTTTCGAAGATCTAAAGTGGCTCCGCAAAAACTGGGATGGAACGCTCACTGTTAAGGGAATCCAAACTCTGGAAGATGCCAAACAGGCTGCTAAATATGGCGCCGATGCGGTGATTCTCTCCAACCACGGCGGGCGCCAATTAGACCGAGCACCCGTGCCACTTGCTTTGGTGGAGCAAGTTTCAAAAGAGCTAAAGCGCGATGTGGAAGTGCATCTCGATTCTGGAATTATGAGCGGTGCTGACATTGTTGCCGCGATCGCCTTAGGTGCGAACTTCACATATATAGGTAAAGCATATTTATACGGGCTCATGGCCGGAGGACAAGAAGGCGTAGAACGGTGCCTCTCGATTCTTGAATCACAGATCATCAGAACTATGAAACTGCTTGGAGTCAAAGATTTACGAGAACTATCCCCCAAGCAGGTGAAGTTCTTAGAACGCTAGCGGTAACACGATTTTGATGTAGATGAAGACAAATCAGAGTTAGTTGGGCACTATTGAGCCATGGGTTTTCTCGCTAATTGGAAAGCAATGCGCGCAAATAAAGTTGCGCTAGCGGTATATGAAAGAGACTTTGCCGATTGGCAGAGTGATATCGCAACCTTTAAGAAGATCGCAGCGGCATTTGAATTAGCTGCAAAGGGTGAAGATGCGGCAAGCAATCTGGCGATTCAGAAAAAGGGAGAGTTTGTACTTTGGCGGGGGCAAGGACAGTTTCACGAAGCCGGTCGCAGCGCTGGTCAATTTACTGCCGCAAGCCAAGGCTTTAGCATTCCTGTGGTTGCCGGAATTCGTTATCGCGTCGGTGCGACTCGTGGCACGTATACATCCGGAGATCCCATACAAAAGTATGCAGAAGTTGGCGATGTCTTCTTAACCACGCAACGCGTCATGTTTAACGGAATGTTTAACACCAAAGAGTGGGCATTTTCTAAATGGAATGGCGCAGCAACAAGTGCGGATGAAGATGATTTTATTTTTCACGTAAGCAATCGCCAAAAGACTTCTGGGGTCCTCTTTAGCCGAACCGATGGGCGGGAGTTCAATCGCTTTCTTGCGAGCGCCATAATGGCAGCCGAAGACGGAATTCCATCTGCCCTTGAAGAAATCGCAAAGAACCTACGGGAGTTAGAAGAAGATAAACCGGCTCACCCATCCCTTGGATTCCAGGGGCGTAAAGCGCTCGAGTAATTCTCACGCTGTGCCGGCAGGCGGCGGCCAAGAATTTAGCCGTTTAAAAGTATGGTGCTGAAGTCATAGGATGAGGCTATGACTACCACCGTAAATCACTGGATCGATAATAAAGAGTTTGTCAGCACCTCAGGTCGCACCGCACCTGTTTATGACCCTGCATTAGGCGTCGAAACTAAGCGCGTTGCCCTCGCCAATAGCGCTGAAATCAACGCAGCTATCGCATCGGCGAAGCAAGCATTTCCAGGATGGTCAAAGACTTCACTTGCTGCTCGTCAACAAGTGATCTTTAAATTCCGCGAATTACTAAATGCAAAAAAGGGCGAACTCGCGGAAATTATCACCAGCGAGCACGGCAAAGTTTTATCTGATGCACTCGGTGAAATTACTCGTGGTCAAGAAGTTGTGGAATTTGCAGTTGGAATGCCACAACTCATCAAAGGTTATTACTCAGAGAATGTCTCAACTGGCGTTGATGTTTACTCAACGCGCCAAGCGCTCGGCGTAGTCGGAGTCATCTCTCCATTTAACTTCCCTGCAATGGTGCCAATGTGGTTCTACCCAATCGCCATTGCAGCCGGAAACACAGTTGTCCTAAAGCCATCTGAAAAAGATCCCTCTGCTTCAATTTGGATCGCCAAGCTTTGGAAAGAAGCGGGTCTGCCAGATGGCGTATTTAACGTTCTAAATGGCGATAAAGAATCTGTTGATGGCTTGCTCCACTCACCTGATGTTGAAGCGATTTCATTTGTTGGTTCTACTCCTATTGCGCGCTACATATACGAAGAGTGCGCGAAAGCCGGAAAGCGCGTGCAATCACTTGGCGGAGCCAAGAACCATATGTTGGTCTTGCCTGATGCTGATCTGGAACTCGTTGCTGATTCTGCAATTAACGCTGGCTTTGGTTCAGCGGGAGAACGTTGTATGGCAATCTCTGTCGTAGTAGCAGTTGAACCAGTGGCAGATGCGTTGATTGAAAAGATCGTTTCTCGTATGGATAAATTGCGCACCGGCGATGGTCGCCGCGGCTGCGATATGGGTCCACTGGTCACGAAAGAGCATCGCGATAAAGTCGCTAGTTATATTGATGTAGCGACTAAAGATGGTGCAAAAGTTGTGGTCGATGGTCGTAACGTGAAGGCAGATGGCGAATCGGCTGGATTCTGGCTTGGGCCAACCCTGATCGATCACGTCCCAACAACATCGAACGTGTATAAGGATGAGATCTTCGGACCTGTCCTATCTATTGTGCGCGTTAAGAGTTATGACGAAGGAGTTTCGCTAATCAATAGCGGCGCTTCCGGTAATGGCCACGCGATCTTTACCAACGATGGTGGCGCTGCCCGTCGCTTCAAAAATGAAATTCAAGTCGGAATGG
>CANHRF010000136.1 GCA_947463335.1 Actinomycetota bacterium | reverse complement strand
GCGGCGATCCAGCGCTTAATATCTGCGGGATTCATGCGGGAATTCTAACCTGCTCGCCTTGAACTATGAGGGATATTTGATCACTTATGCGAGAGGTGAAAGATCACAATCGCCGCAGCGGCAGCAAGATTCAAGCTTTCCGCATTGCCACTCATTGGTATCTTTACCTGCATTACATCGGAGTCAATTAGCGCATCTATTCCGCGCGCTTCATTTCCAAATATCGCGACGACATCTGGCAGACCATATAAATCTAGAAGAGAACTCTCACCTTGGGCGCTTAGCGCAATTTTCTTCACTGATGGAAGTTGATCAGTTAATTGTGCAAGAGTGATTCCAGTAAATAGAGGAACATGCCATAGTGAGCCGGCGGTAGCGCGAACGACCTTTGGTGAGTACATATCTACGCTTCCGGGCGAAACGATTACTGCATCAACACCCATTGCATCCGCTGTGCGCAGAATCGTCCCTGCATTTCCAGGATCTTGAATTTCGTGAAGATAGATAAAGCGCGATTTACCTGTGGTTTTTAACTTGGAAAAGTCATTGTCCGCCACCGCGCAAATCGAAATGATTCCTTGTGGAGTGATAGTTGAGGACATAGCCGCCATAACGGGCTCGCTCACCATTACAACTTCTGCGCTTGAGATATCCAATCCAGCTTGATCGACCCGCGACTTACCGCTCTCGGTAACATAAACGGTTTTTACAGTTGGACCACTTGTTGCTGTGAAAGCTTCACGGGCACATTGCAAACCTTCGGCGATGAATTCTCCGTGCGCTGCCCGCTCTTTATTTCCCCGAGATGAGATAAGAGCCTTCACCCGCGCGATATGCGGCGAGTGAAGGCTCTCGATCATCTAATTTGTCGGCTTAAGTAATTAAGCAGTGACTACGTTTTTACGAGCTAGATCTACTAGCGTCTTAAACGTTGCTGGATCATTCGTTGCGATATCTGAAAGAACGCGACGATCTACTTCAACGCCAGCGGCCTTAAGGCCCTGGATGAAGCGGTTGTATGTCATTCCGTTTTCGCGGGCTGCAGCGTTAATACGCTGAATCCAGAGCTGACGGAAATCGCCTTTCTTATCCTTGCGGTCATTGAAGGCGTAGACCATTGAATGAGTAACTTGCTCCTTCGCCTTTGTGAAAAGACGTGAACGCTGTCCGCGATATCCGCTGGCGCGTTCTAGGGTTGTACGACGCTTCTTAGCAGCGTGAACTCCACGTTTTACTCTCATTTAATTCACACTCCTTACTTAAGACCAAGCATGCGCTTGGCTGTCATTGCGACGGTTGGCTTGGCTGCTTGTTCAGTACTTAGACGACGAGTTACGCGAGATGACTTACGCTCCAAAAGGTGGCGCTTGCCGGCACGCTCGTGCATGATCTTTCCTGATCCGGTGACGCGAAAAGTCTTCTTCGCTCCACTGTGGGTCTTCATCTTTGGCATCTATCTTCTCCTGTACTTCGTCGTTTTATTAAAACTATTTATCTTCAGCGGTTGCAGCTTGTGCTGCTTCCTTTTCCTTAGCAGCTCGCGCCGCCTTCTGTTCTGCTACAGCTTCGGTCTTCTTCTTCGTTGGACCGAGCACCATCGTCATATTTCGTCCCTCTTGCTTTGGGGCGAACTCAACAAATGCAACTTCTGCTACATCTTCTGCAAGACGCTGCAATAGTTTGTAACCAAGTTCGGGGCGAGTTTGCTCGCGTCCGCGGAACTTCATCGTGATCTTCACCTTGTCGCCACCCTTGAGGAATTTCACGATCGCGTTACGTTTCGTTTCGTAATCGTGGTTTTCAATCTTGGGCGTCAAGCGCACTTCCTTAACCACAATGTGGGTCTGGTTCTGACGAGCTTCACGGGCCTTTTGGGCTACTTCGTACTTGTACTTTCCGAAGTCCATGATCTTGCAAACCGGTGGATTGGCATCTGGTGCGATCTCAACGAGATCTAACCCGACTTCATCTGCCATCTGCAAAGCTGTATCGATATCTACAACTCCAACTTGATCTCCGGTGTAACCGATGAGACGAATTTGGGGTGTGCGGATACGGTCATTGATGCGCGGTTCAGTTGTGATTTGTGCTCCTTAGTTGGTCTGCTACTTGTCTTATGACTTAGTTAGCCAGGGTTACCGCAGAAATCGCGCACCGCTAAGGAAAGTGAATTACGCCCGCAGGCGATTTACTTTCGACAAACCATCTAGCTCCAACTAATGGGCCGGGTAGGTGGGAGCGGTGAGCTCCTCTTGCAGTAGCCAAGGCCACTGGTCTGAGGGCTACTTTACCTTTAGGCACCCATGGCGTGCAAACCGCCGTCTACGTGGATGATCTCCGCAGTGGTCTTCGGGAACCAATCAGATAAGAGCGCTACCGCAGCCTTAGCGGCAGGCACCGGATCGGTGACATCCCATTCCAGAGGTGAGCGCTCATTCCAGACCTTCTCAAATTCATCAAAACCCGGAATCGACTTTGCCGCCATCGTTCTAATCGGCCCTGCAGCAACCAGATTTACACGAATATTTTCAGAGCCAAGATCTCGCGCCAGATAACGTGAAGTTGATTCCAGTGCAGCTTTGGCAACTCCCATCCAGTCATATTTTGGCCAGGCAACTGTTGCATCAAAATCCAGACCAACAACTGATCCGCCATCTTTAAACAGCGGGCGCGTGGCCATAGTTAGCGATTTAAGTGAGTAAGCCGAAACGTGAACAGCGGTTGCGACATCCTCCCAAGCGGTATTTAAGAAGTTACCACCTAACGCTGCTTCAGGGGCGAAACCAATTGAATGAACAACACCGTCTAAGTGTGGGACGTGTTCTTTAACTAGATCAGCAAGTGCATCTAAATGCTCTTGGTTGGTTACATCTAATTCGATAACCGGAGATGGTTGTGGAAGACGCCCTGCAATCCGCGTAGTTAAACTCATAACTCTTCCATAAGAAGAAAGTAGAACAGTTGCGCCTTCTTCCTGCGCCAATTTAGCGATATGGAAAGCGATTGAACTATCGGTAAGAACTCCGGTTACGAGAATATTCTTTCCTTGTAAAATCCCCATATTAATGTCCCATTCCTAATCCGCCATCGACTGGGATTAGCGCTCCAGTGATGTAGCCACCTTCTTTTGATGCAACGAAATTAACCACGCTGGCGATTTCATCTGCCGTGCAGAATCTTCCGAGCGGGACTGACTTCGCAATCTCTTCCCGCCTTTTCTCATCTAACTCAGAAGTCATATCTGTCTCAACAAAACCGGGAGCGATGACGTTTGCGGTTATTCCTC
>CANHRF010000135.1 GCA_947463335.1 Actinomycetota bacterium | reverse complement strand
TTTACCTTTGCGTTGCGCGGAGATGAAGATGTGACCGCTGGATCAGAAGTTAACCCTGAAGTTCTAGACGAAGAATAAGTCGCAGCGCTGATGGGAAAGATTCGTACCCCGTACCTGTTGTTACTTCCAGGGTTTCTCTTTCTCTTTACCTTCTTTGTTCTACCGATTCTTAATTTAGCTCAGACATCGACGCAAACTCCGATTGCTGGGGGAGATACCGGTCAATATGAGCAGACGCTGCGCTTTCAAAACTATATCGATGCTTTTTTAGAGAATAGAGAACAGTTCAGCCGATCATTTATTTACGCGCTGATTGCCACCGTACTCGCACTAGCTATTTCTTACCCGCTCGCCTATGCGATCGCATTTAAGGGTGGAAGGTATAAGAATTTCTTACTTGTATTGGTTGTCGCTCCTTTCTTCACATCATTCCTGCTTCGCACCGTAGCCTGGAAGCAAATCCTGGGAGAAGAAGGCTTTGTGGTACCGACGCTGCGAACCATAGGAATAATTAGCGAAAGCACCACGCTTACATCTACCTCTTTCGCAGTTGTTATGGGTATGACTTATAACTTCCTGCCCTTTATGACCCTGCCTTTATATGCCTCAATTGACCGAATAGACCCGCGCACTTTGGAAGCCTCTGGTGATTTATATGCCAATGGATTTACTACTTTTCGCAAAGTCACGTTGCCGCTTTCTATGCCAGGAGTAGTAGCTGGAACGCTTTTAACTTTTATTCCTGCCGCAGGAGACTTTGTTAACGCAGCGATCCTAGGTAGCCCAAATACCAAGATGATCGGAAATGTAATCGAGTCGAGGTATTTCAAGATCGTGGATTATCCAACTGCCGCTGCGCTCTCATTTACTTTAATGGCAGCGATTCTGATTCTGGTAACCCTTTATATCCGTAAAGCTGGTACGGAGGAGTTGGTATGAGCAAAAAAGTTGCCGATCCAACGATCCCAAAGCTTCCGGCCGGCGCAAAGTTATCTCGCTGGTTTGGGCGCAACTTAATTCGCGTTTATATGGTTATCGCCTTTACTTACTTGTTTATCCCAGTCGCTTACACTTTTGCTTTCTCATTTAATGACTCCGGTAAGAGCAACCTGGTTTGGAAGGGCTTCACCTTAAGTAATTGGCAGAATCCTTGTGGCGCACCTGAAGTTTGTACTGCGCTATCTAACTCGATCAAGATCGGTTTATTGGCAACGATCTTCTCAACTATTCTCGGAACAATGATTGCATTTGCAATTGGCCGCCATAAATTTAGAGGCCGTTCGACTTCAAATCTCTTGATTTTCTTACCTATGGCAACTCCTGAGATTGTTTTAGGAGCTTCGCTTCTCTCACTCTTCCTTGTCTTCCAAATCAACCCTGGCTTCTGGCCTACTGTGATTGCGCATGTAATGTTCTGTATCTCATTTGTGGTTGTCACAGTTAAAGCGCGTATCGCTAGCCTTGATCCGCGTTTAGAACAAGCTGCTATGGATCTTTACGCAAATGAATTTCAAACCTTTAGGAGGGTAACTCTTCCGCTAGTAGCCCCTGGTATTGCTGGGGCCGCACTACTTGCATTTAGCTTATCTTTTGACGATTTTATTATTACCAATTTTAACTCCGGAACCGTTACAACTTTCCCTAAGTTTGTCTATACCGCTGCGGCGCGCGGTATTCCCGCACAGGCAAATGTGATCGGTTCTGCAATGTTTTTCTTAGCACTTGCGATAGTTATCGCGGGTCAGTTCGTCAATCGCCGCAAAGCCCGCTAATATACGGTCAACTACTAGTAGTAATTGCAGAGGTGATTTCCGGTTTAACCGGAAAGCGTGATGGCGAACATCGACCCATCGATTCTTAAACATCTTTCTATAATGCAGCCCGAGTTATATTGGCTGGATGCAGACCCCTTAGAACCACTACCTCATCCGAGTCTTATCGGTGATGTAACCGCGGATCTTTGTATCGTCGGAGCTGGCTACACCGGTCTTTGGACGGCCTTACTTGCAAAAGAATCCGATCCAGAACGCGAAGTAATCGTTGTGGAACAGCGCGAAACAGGTGCTGGTGCGTCGGGGCGCAACGGTGGGTTCTGCAGTTATTCACTCACTCACGGATTTATAAATGGTTACAGCCGCTTTAAAGATGAGATGAAAGTTATCGAACGCCTGGGACGCGAAAACCTTGATGCTATTGAAGCAACAATTACGAAGTATGGAATTGACTGTAATTTTGAGTGGAACGGCGAACTCCGGGTCGCGTTAGAAGATTGGCAGATGGAGGGTTTGGCCGAAGAATCAAAGTTACGTAACTCTTTTGGCGATAACGTTGAACTTCTAAACCAAGAAGAGATTCAATCTCGAATTAAGTCTCCAATCTACAAAGGCGCTCTCTGGGATCCAGATGGCACAGCACTGGTTGATCCAGCCCGTTTAGTCTGGGGCTTAGAACGCGCCTGCATTAAATTGGGTGTAAAGATTTATGAAAATTCTCAAGTTGAACGTCTTGAGCGAACCAAGAATGGAATGATTGTTCATACGCCTTATGGCAGCGTTTACGCCAACAAGGTCGCGCTGGCAACAAACGTCTTTAAATCCTTAATCAAGCGTGCTCACAAATATGTCGTTCCGGTTTACGACTTTCAGTTGGTTACTGAGCCTTTAAGCGCAGAGCAATTAGAAGCTATCGGTTGGAACGATCGTGAAGGTCTATCGGATGCTGGAAATCAATTCCATTATTATCGAATGACTAAAGATAATGAGATTTTGTGGGGTGGATACGATGCAATTTATAACTTCAGAGGCAAAGTACGTCAGGAATATGAGACAGACGCAGAGACGTACGCACACCTTGCGGAAGCTTTCTTAGAAACCTTCCCACAATTGCGTGGCATTAAATTTACACACGGCTGGGGCGGTGCAATTGATACCTGTTCGCGCTTCTCGCCATTCTGGGGTACTGCATACAGCGGTCGCGTCGCCTACGTTCTGGGTTACACCGGTCTTGGAGTTGGTTCAACTAGATTTGGTGCACAGGTAATGCTCGATTTATTGGATGGCGTTGAGAATGAGCGCACGCAATTGCGCATGGTTCAAAAGAAGCCGATGCCATTTCCACCAGAGCCCTTCCGCTTTATCTTTATCCGCCTGACGCAATGGTCGATAAATCAGGCTGATAAGAATGGTGGCAAGCGCAACCTCTGGCTCAAACTTCTTGATTCACTCGGTCTAGGTTTCGATTCCTAGCGAAAAGCGCATATTCTTAACCAATGGTTAACCACGGCAATATGTATGGGCCAAGT
>CANHRF010000134.1 GCA_947463335.1 Actinomycetota bacterium | reverse complement strand
GTCGTCAGTTCAATCCTGACGGGGGGCTCCATATTTTTCGCAAGTTAAGTAACCCAGCACAGAAGGGATTACGATGACTATTAACACATTTCCCCACGCGCAATTCGATGATCTGTTGGCGGCTAATACGCAATACGCAAAAACTTTTAAATATTCTGAGTTAACAGGTAATGCGATCAAAGGTTTGGCGATCGTCACCTGTATGGATTCAAGAATAAATCCATTATCTGTTGTTGGAATGCGCTCGGGCGATGCCAAGATTTTAAGAAACGCTGGCGCCCGCGTGACTGAGGATGTTATTCGAACTTTAGTACTCGCAACTTATCTCTTAAACGTTGATCGCATCTTGGTTATGCCACATACCGATTGTGCAATGGCGCGCGGTGATGAAGCTGATATTCATGCGTTGATAGATGAGAAGCACGGGGTTGATACTCGTTCACTCGAATTCCGTACGACCAATGATCAAGAAGGCGCCTTGGCAGAAGATGTAAATCGCATCCGCGCATATCCATTACTGCGTGATGGTGTAACTGTCGCTGGCGCTATTTATGATGTTAAGACCGGAACTATTCTTCCGGTTGATTGCTAACTCGCCTGATCGGCATCTTCGTCACCGGATAATTTAAATCAGTTAAAAACTGTTGCACCAAAGCGCTAAATAGCGCTGGCTTCTCTTTTGGCGCAGCGTGTGATGTCCCCGGAATAATCGCCAGCTGGCTTAACTCAATGGCGCGATACATTTCTAGAGTGTGCTCGTGTTCGATGATATCGTCATCGCCAGCCACAATCAAAGTTGGGCATTGAATCTTTGCTAAATCACTGAGGGCGATATCTGGCTCGGTCTCCCAAATCTTTAACATCTTCTTTATCTTTTCATTTTGGGTGTGCGGAGCATCTGGTGAAGTAGCGGCGTATTCCGCTTTATCTTCTTCACTTGGTTCTACAAATGGCATGTGAATTACAGTTCCGGAATGGTGGTAATTAGCTCCGATTAAGACTAAGGATTTAACAAGGTCGGGACGCTCAAAAGCAACTGACATTGCAATATTTCCACCATCTGACCAACCAATTAAATGTGCAGGTTCTTTGACGACATCTTCTAAGTAAGCGATCGCTTCTTTAATCTGGAAGGCAAAGTGAAACGAACCATCTTGATCTGCGGTGTAGCCATGTCCGGTGCGATCGTAAGCAAATAAGTGAAAATCAGGTTCCAGATCTGGCGCTAAGACATAATCCCAATGCGATGTCTGACTTAATCCTCCGTGAAGGAGCACCACCGCTTCACCATTGTTATCCCATTCATAGGAAAATATCTGATGGCCCCGCAGGTTTAGATAATCTGGCACTTCTTAGAGACTATCCATAATGTGGCGATTGCCGCGATCGAATGTTAAATAATTCCAAGTCCAATCCGCGATCGTTCCAATTTTATTGCGTCCGCCAAGTAGGTAGAACAAGTGGAGCCACAACCAGGCGTACCAAGCAGGTATTCCAGCGATTTGAATACCTTTAAATTGCACAACTGCTTTATGGCGCCCAATCGTTGCCATAGAACCTTTATCTAAATACTTGAAATCTTGTAAGGCTTGGCCGCGAGATGCGCGCACAATTTGTTTAGCTACCCAGCGCCCTTGTTGCATTGCAACCGGAGCCACCATTGGTAAGAAACGACCATCTGCACCTTTAGCACTAGAGATATCGCCGATCGCCCAAATGTGCGGATAATGATTTACCTGCAAGTTTTGCGCAACGCTGATGCGTGAACCTTCAAGTGGCAAGTTAAGCAGCCCACCAGTTGGTTCACCTTTAACTCCGGCAGCCCAAATTGTTACTTCAGATGGAATTGCTTCGCCATCTTTAATTAAAATTTGGCGCGGTTTAACTTCTTGCACCGCTGTGTTTAGCAAGACCTTTACGCCGAGTTTCTCTAAATCTTTTTTGGCGCGCGCTGATAACTTCTCACTGAACATCGGCAGAATGCGCGGACCTGCTTCAATCAAATAGATATCGATATGTTTTGCAGCATTGGCCTCATCATTTTTTAACGGGCCATTCTTTAACTCAGCTAGCGCACCAGCCATTTCCACACCTGTCGGTCCGCCACCTACAACGCTCAGCGATAACCGTGTTTGATCTTCAAAGCGGCAGAGATCTTCAAAGCGGCGCATTACTTCAGCGCGGATTCCGATCGCTTCGTGCACGCTCTTCATACCGAGCGCAATCTCATTGACGCCCTTTACGCCGAAGTCAGCGGTAGCAGAGCCAAGTGCCACAACGAGATGATCAAATTCCAAACTCTCTGAAGAATCTAACTTCACTGATTTGTTCTTATGATCAACTGCGATTGGCGAACCCATGCGGAATTTAACGCCGCTCTTGCGCAAGGTGCCGCGGACGGGATGAGCTACGTGATCTGCGGCAAGCCCAGCGGTAGCCACCTGATAGAGCAGTGGAAGAAATGTTTGAAAGTTGTGGCGATCTACGACTGTGACATCGGCATCTTTGGCCAGCGCTTTAGCGGCGGTGAGCCCGCCGAAACCCGCGCCAAGAATTACGACGCGAGGTCGTGTGGAAGAAGCCATAGCCGCAGTCTAGGCTCTGAACTATGAACTCGCAGCGCTTAATACTCGTCACTGGAGCATCTGGATACGTGGGCGGTCGGCTGGTGCGAGATCTTGTCTCGGATAAATGCCGCGTTCGCGTACTGGTGCGGGATGCCCAGAAAGTTAATGAGCAACCTTGGGCTAAGGATGTAGAAATTGTCGAAGGCAACGCCAACAACTTAGCTGATTTAAAGCGCGCGCTGAGCGGCGTCCATACCGCCTTCTATCTATTGCATTCTATTAACGCTGGTAAGAATTTTGATGAAGTTGAAAATGCAATGGCGCAGAATTTTGCCGCCGCAGCGGAAGCAGAAAGCGTTTCGCAGATTGTTTATCTCGGTGGAATCGCAAATGATAAGAACCGCAGCCAACATCTGGCATCGCGCATGAACACTGGTACGCAATTAGCTTCTGGAAAAGTTCCGGTACTGGAACTTCGCGCCGGAATCATTATCGGGTCAGGATCTGCATCCTTTGAAATGCTCCGCCACTTAACGCATCGCTTACCAGTTATGACCACCCCTAAATGGGTTTCTAATTTAACTCAACCAATTTCGATTCGTGATGCGCTTTATTACCTACGTAAATGCGCGACGCTGCCAACACCAGTTTCAAAGATCTGCGATATCGGCGGCAATGAAGTTCTTTCTTACGCAGATATGATGCAAAAGTTTGCCAAGTTATCGGGGCTACGTAAGCGCTGGATT
>CANHRF010000133.1 GCA_947463335.1 Actinomycetota bacterium | reverse complement strand
CGATGCGATATTTGCAATTGCCCTGCCAACTCCGCCTGCGCCGATAACGAGCGCTTTCATGGGTGGCCTTTCATTCTCTAATCCACACGACCGATGTTGAGCGTGTTATACCTAGGTTAGCGATAGAGATAACCTTTGCCAAGTTAAATTGATTTTCCCGTAAGTCCCCGTAGCTCAGTGGATAGAGCAACCGCCTCCTAAGCGGTAGGTCGCAGGTTCAACTCCCGCCGGGGACACAAATAATTAGAATTAACTGAAAATAACTGTTCGTTGTCCAACAATAAAGATGCGATCTTCGGCATAAAGCTTTACCGCTTTGGCAAGAACGCGTCTTTCAATATCGCGACCAAGAGCAATCAACTCATCTGGAGTTGAGGAATGTGTAACGTGGGCAACATCTTGTTCAATGATCGGGCCTTCATCTAAGTCAGCGGTAACAAAGTGCGCTGTAGCACCAATTATCTTTACGCCACGCTCGTGCGCTTGGTGATAAGGCTTGGCGCCTTTAAATCCAGGTAAGAATGAGTGATGAATGTTGATGATCTTTCCTGGCATGGCGTTGCAGAACTCTGCCGAAAGAATCTGCATATAACGCGCCAAGACAACGAAATCAATCTTCAATTCTTTCATTTTAGTGATCAGAGTTTTCTCTTGCGCAATTTTGTTACTTGAGTCAATTGGCAGGTACATGAAGGGAATTCCGTGTGACTCAACGAGTTGCTTTAAATCCTCACGATTAGAAACAACCAGCGGAATTTCGATTGGAAGCTCACCGAGTTCGAGGAGATACATTAAATCGCGCAGGCAGTGGCTCTCTTTAGTCACCAATATCAGCGCACGAGGCTTTTTATCTGTCTCACGGATATGCAGAGCCGGTGAGAACTTTCCGAGCTCGCCATTGAGGCTGGTCTGCGCCGCTGCCATTCCTTGCGATGTTTCAAAGCGAGTGCGCATTACAAAAGTGTTTGTGGTGTGATCGGTATATTGCTGATTCTCAATGATATTTCCACCGCAGTTAAGAACTGCGCTGGTCATCGCGTGCACAATTCCAGGTTGATCTGCGCATTGCAGGGTTGCGATGAGATCCATGGACTAAGGGTAAGCCCTCTTAGTGAGTGAGAGTAAATCTGCGAAGACTCTTAGGCGCCCACCAGTTACGTTCACCGAATAAGCGCATAAGGGCAGGGACCAGAAGTGCGCGTATGAGAGTTGCATCCAAAAGGACCGCGAAGGAGACTCCGAAGCCAAGCATTTTGATAGATGTGACTCCACTTGTCATAAAAGCTGCGAATACAACTGCCAGCAAAAGTGCCGCTGCGGTAATAATTCGAGCGGAGCGCTGCAGCCCCACTGCAACGGCTTCAACATTTGATTTACCGGCTAGATGCTCTTCACGAATGCGTGAGAGTAAGAAGAGTTCGTAATCCATTGATAGACCAAAGACAACAACTGCTACCAAAATTACCGAACCTGTATCTAATGTGCCAGTCACTGTGAAATCACCGACAAGCCATTTGAGATTTCCGTCAATAAAGATCCAGGTAATCACACCCAGTGTGGCAACGAGGGATAAGCCATTGAGAAGTACTGCCTTAATCGGCAAGATTATCGATCCAGTGAAAACAAAGATAAGTATGAAGACCGCAAAGCCGACCCAACCAAGTGCCCATGGAAGTGTACGAGCAATGCCACCTTGCGAATCAGTGAAGTCAGCTGCAACTCCACCAATTAGGAGACCATCTGGTTTTTCAAGTGCGCGTAACTCCTTGATAAGTCTTTCGGCATCAAGTGAACGTGAACTCGTACCAGGGATAACTTGCACCCGGATATCTTTTCCAGAGTATTCAAGTTCACCCACACGAGTAATTCCGTCTACGGATTTCGCCTGTGCTAAGAATGAGTTGAGAGAACTTTCACGACCAGCGCCATCGGGGAGAATTATTTCGATGGGGCTACCCTCAAAACTTGCGAATCGATCTTCAATTACCTGAGAACTAATTGCTGCACGATCAGATGCCGGAAGTACTCGCGAATCAACTTGTGCAAAGGCGATATTTACAATTGGCATTGCCATAACAGCCAGCAGTGCAAGTGAACCTGCGACTATCGGAACTGGACGCGCCATAACAGTGCGTGCAGTCTTTGCCCAGCGCCCATCTTCTTTTGGCGTAAGGCCACCTTTACGAATAACTACTTTATTAACGCGCTTACCTAAGATTGCTAGAAGTGCAGGTAGCGGAATTAGAGCGCCAAAGATTGCAAAGAGTGTGACGATTACACCGGCGTAACCAAAAGATTTAAGAAAGTTCAACGGAAAGAGTAAGAGCGCGCTGAGTGTGACCATCACCGTTAGGCCGGAGTAAAAAACGGTCTTGCCCGCTGTCCCCACAGTAATGATTGCGCTTTCTTCAATGCTCTTGCCATTGTGCATCTCTTCTCTGAAGCGATTGACCATAAGCAGCGCATAATCAATACCGAGCCCTAAGCCCAACCCGGTAATGAGATTGAGCGCGAATACGCTCACATCAGTTACAAGCGTAAGTAGATAAGTGAGGAAGAACGAGCCGAGAATTGCGCCAACGCCAACAACAAGTGGCATAGCCGATGCAACGAGTGCGCCAAAGACAAAGGCGAGCAAGATAAAGGTCAAAGGAATTGCGATTCCTTCAGCCAATAAAAGATCAGTCTTAATCTTGGAGTTAATCGCATTAGTAACGACTGCTCCGCCTCCGGCATAAACCTCAAGTGATTTATATTTGCCGTCAAAGTTTTCAGAGATGGTTTTGCCTACCGCCCCATACCCTGCAACATCAAAATTTTCGATATCAGCATAAATAAAGAGAAAAGCAGCCTTACGATCAGATGAAGCTAGGTTAGGCGCTCCACCAGTCGACCAATACGAGAGCGTTCGACTAATTCCTTTTGCGGCAGAAACTTCTCTCTCTAAAGCGTTCGCTTCACTTGCCACATTAGGGTCATCAACAGAGCGTGAACCGGCATCGACGACAAGAATTGCAACCGGGTCTTGAACTTTAAAGGTATCTGTTATGTATTTAGCGGCCTTAGCGGATTCCGAATTAAGATCTGAATATCCACCGGAATCAAGGCGGCTAAATGAGAGTGAGCCAATCGCGCCTGCTATAAGAATTGAGATGATGTAAGTGATCAATACACTCTTGCGGTGACGAACAATAAATGATCCAAGTCGCATAAACACCAGATAAGTATGTACTATGTAATTATTATGAGCGAATTATTCCCAGCTACAACCGAGGATGAACGTGATCCACGTGAGGATAATGATCTAAAACGTGATGAAGATAT
>CANHRF010000132.1 GCA_947463335.1 Actinomycetota bacterium | reverse complement strand
TTCAACGCCGCAACTGATGTTTATGGCGATCTTGCAAAAGATGGCGTAATCGATCCAGTTAAGGTAACTCGTTCAGCACTTGCTAACGCTGCATCAATCGCCGCGATGTTTATTACAACTGAAGCAGTTGTTTACGAACGTCCAGCAGAAGAAGTTGCAGATGCTGCCGGCGGACACGGACATTCACACGGTCCAGGTGGGCACAGCCACTGACGCTAGTTAATTTCTAAATAAGAAATCCCCCGCAACTCTTTGAGTGCGGGGGATTTCTCTTTAAGAAGTTTTTAAGAAGCTTCGTAAATCGTTGGCTCTTCTTTACCGAGCAAGACAGCGCGATCATCTTCAGATAAACCGCCCCAGATTCCGTATGGCTCTTGCACTGCAAGGGCGTGTGCGCGGCAGGCCTGGATAACTGGGCAAGTTGCGCAGACCGCTTTCGCTGCGTTCTCGCGATTGCGACGGCGTGGACCGCGTTCGCCATCTGGATGGAAGAACATCTCGGCAGGAAGTTCACGACAGGCGCCTTGGTACTGCCATTCCCAATGATCTGCGATTGGAAGCGGTAGACGTGATAGTTCAGCCATGTTGGTCTCCTTGCCTTGTTGAATAGCCCAACCCTACAACCGCGCCATAGGTTGTTCAAGGATCTACCGCTTCAAAAGTTGTTCGTTTCGTCACTCCGTGAGCGTGTTTCAAGTGGTGAGGTGGGCTAGTTCACGCCACGATAGCCCTGTGGAAGAGATGCTGACCGTTGCTGCCGTAGCCCGCCAGATCGGCGTAGCGCCAGCCACCCTGCGGACCTGGGCTCGTAGATATGGCCTTGGACCATCTGGGCACGAAGCAGGAGAACACCGCAAATACTGCGCCAGCGATCTCGCCAAGTTAACTCTGATGCGCCGTCTGATCACTGCCGGAGTCGCACCAGCCGATGCCGCCGAACAAGCGCTGGCACATAAAGGCGCAGTAAAAGTAGAAAAGATTGTTAAGAACTTTGAAGTCCGTGAAGATGTTGTAGCAGCGATTGTAAAGGCAGCTAATTCGCTAGATCGTAATTTTGTAGAAACTATCTTGCGAAAAGATATTGAACAAAATGGAGTAATTGATAGCTGGCAAGAAGTTATCGTGCCAGTTCTTGTGATTATCGGAGATGCCTGGGAAGAAACCGGCACCGGAATTGAAGTAGAACACTTGCTATCCGAGACCATCACCTCGATTTTGCGTGAACGTTCAAAGCAGCTGAAAACTCCTTTAAATTCTCGCCCGGTTTTATTGGCATCAGTCGGGGAAGAACTACATTGCCTTGCATTGCACGCCTTGCACGCCGCTTTGGCTGAAGCGAAAGTAGATTGTAATTTTCTCGGAGCGCGCACTCCTCTAGAGGCGCTATCAAATGTAGTTTCTCGGAGCGCCCCACCGGCAGTCTTCCTGTGGGCGCAACTTTCCAAGAATGGCGATCCAAAGTATTTCCGCGATATCCCTGCAATTCGTCCGGCGCCGCGGTTAATCTTGGGAGGCCCAGGTTGGGACCGCGATCAATGTTCAGATGTGGCCTTTGCTGATGATTTAGCGCTCGCTTGTGAGCAGATAAAGCAGGCTTTAGGAGCCTAAATCTCAAGTTAGACTAGGGCGCTCAACCACAGTACGGAGGGCTCATGAGCGGCGATAACGACAAAGTCGCGATGCTCGGGCTGACTTACGACGATGTGCTCTTATTGCCAGATGCCTCTGAGGTTGTTCCAAGCGAGGTAAATACTTCAACTTGGTTGACGCGCAATATTTCTTTAGCAGTACCAGTCATTTCATCTGCAATGGATACCGTCACCGAATCAACCATGGCAATTGCTATGGCTAAAGCTGGTGGCATTGGAATCATCCACCGTAACCTGCCGATTGATGAACAAGTAACCCACGTAAAATTAGTTAAGAACGTTGGCCTAGCCGGCGCAGCCGTTGGCGTTGGCGATGATGGATTTGCGCGCGCCAAAGCGCTGATTGAAGCTGGCGTAGATGTAGTCGTTGTCGATACTGCACACGGCCACCACCGCGCAGTGCTGGATGCAATTGAAAGAATTAAAAAGTTTTCGCCAACTACAGATGTTATCGGTGGCAATGTCGCAACTCGCGCTGGTGCACAAGCTTTAATTAATGCGGGCGCAGATGCGGTAAAGGTCGGCGTTGGTCCTGGATCAATTTGTACAACCCGTGTTGTAGCCGGTGTTGGAGTTCCACAGATAACTGCGATTATGGAAGCAAGCAAGGCTTGCAACAAAGCTGGAATTCCCTTGATCGCAGATGGCGGACTTCAATATTCTGGCGACATTGTTAAAGCAATTGTTGCTGGAGCAAATTCGGTAATGCTCGGTTCGCTTTTGGCGGGTTGTGAAGAATCTCCTGGGCAACTCGTTGAGATCGATGGCCGCAAGTACAAGGCATATCGCGGAATGGGTTCACTCGGTGCAATGCAATCTCGTGGGGAACAGAAGTCATATTCCAAAGATCGTTACATGCAAGACGATGTTTTATCTGAAGATAAACTTGTACCTGAAGGAATTGAAGGCAAAGTTGCTTATCGTGGCCCTGTCGCCGATGTTGTTCACCAGTTAGTTGGCGGTCTGCGTAGCGGAATGGGTTATGCCGGAGCGCCTGATATCGAGACTTTGCGCCGTGAAGGACGCTTAATTCAAATCACTGCAGCTGGCCTGCAAGAGAGCCATCCACACGATGTGCTTCACGTAGCCGACGCCCCTAATTACAGTAAGAAGAGCTAAGGAAGGCCATTATGGATATCGAAATCGCACCAGGAAAACGCGCCCGCCAAGCTTTCTCTTTCGATGACATTGCAATTGTGCCGAGTCGACGCACTCGCAACCCAGAAGATGTATCGACCGCCTGGCAGATAGATGCCTATAAATTTGATATTCCAATGTTGGCGGCGCCTATGGATTCAGTTGTTTCGCCAGATACTGCAATTGCAATCGGCAGACTTGGCGGTTTAGGTGTTTTAAATCTTGAAGGTCTTTGGACTCGTTACGACGATCCACGTATTCCACTCGGTGAAATCGCATCTATGCCTGATAAGCATGCCACTCGTCGTATGCAAGAAATTTATAGCGCACCGATTCGCCCAGAGCTGATTAAAGAGCGAATTAAAACGATTCGCGATGCCGGCGTTACTGTTGCGGCATCGCTTTCGCCACAACGCACCGCTGAACTGCATAAGGCAGTAATCGATGCTGGCGTGGATATCTTCGTTATTCGCGGCACCACGGTTTCTGCAGAACACGTTGGCAATGATGAATCAGCGCTTAACCTAAAGAAATTTATCTATGAACTAGATGTGCCAGTGATCGTTGGTGGAGTTGCCACTGCAACTG
>CANHRF010000131.1 GCA_947463335.1 Actinomycetota bacterium | reverse complement strand
GAAGCGATCTAGCTCCATTACCTTGCTCCAAGCCTGCGCAAAGTCGGCTGCAAATTTTCCATCTGCATCATCGCTGGCGTAGACCTCAGATAAAGCACGGAGCTCAGAGTGAGAGCCAAAGAGTAGGTCAGCGCGAGATGCTGTCCAATTAACTTTGCCGCTCTTGCGATCGCGACCTTCAAAGATACTTTCATCTCCTGATTTAGGTGCCCATACGGAGTTAATATCTAAGATATTTTTAAAGAAATCATTGGTTAAAGATTCCTTCTTCTTGGTAAGTACCCCAACCTTTGAGCCATCGAAGTTTGCACCAAGTGCGCGCATGCCACCGACCAAGACTGTTAACTCTGGGGGAGTTAGCGTCAGTAGCGCTGCCTTATCAACTAGTGGAACTTCAGCTGGACGGGTATCTGATTTGCTTATGTAATTACGGAAACCATCAGCGCTTGGCTCAAGAACGGCGAATGATGCGACATCAGTCTGTTCTTGTGTGGCATCAGTGCGTCCTGGTGTGAAACGTACCTTTACCTTGTGGCCAGCGTTCTTGGCAGCTGTTTCAACTGCAACAGTTCCGCCGAGAACAATGAGATCAGCAAGTGAAACTTTCTTATCTGATTTCTTATTGAAGTTACTCTGAATCTTCTCAAGAGTAGCTAGAACCTTCTTTAACTCCTTAGGGTTATTTGCCTCCCAATTGCGCTGTGGTTCTAAGCGAATACGTGCACCATTAGCACCGCCGCGCTTATCTGTGCCACGGAAAGTTGAAGCTGATGCCCATGCTGTTGTTACGAGTTGGGCGATAGTTAAATCGCTAGCCAAGATGCGCTTCTTAAGAAGTTCAATCTCGTTCTTGCCGATCTTCTTCTTATGAGCTGCAGGAAGTGGATCTTGCCAAATAAGCGCCTCATCAGGCACAAGTGGCCCAAGGTAGCGGGCGATTGGACCCATATCGCGGTGCGTTAACTTAAACCAAGCGCGCGCGAATGCATCTGCAAAAGCTGCGTGATCTTCGGCAAAGCGACGTGAAATCTTTTCATATGCTGGATCTGTACGTAGCGCTAGATCGGTTGTGAACATAACTGGCGCGTGAGTCTTGCCAGCAATATGCGCATCAGGAACAGATTTTGCAGCAGATTCATCAGTTGGAATCCATTGTGTTGCACCGGCTGGGCTCTTTGTCTGCTTCCATTCATATTTAAAGAGCGTCTTGAAGTAGGTGTTATCCCATTTAGTAGGAGTAGGAGTCCACGCACCTTCGAGTCCACTTGAAATAGTTTCTGCGCCATTTCCCTTACCGTTGCTGTTCTTCCAGCCAAGTCCCATCTCTTCCATTGGAGCAGCTTCTGGTTCTGCGCCAACATATTTTCCGGGATCGGCAGCGCCGTGTGCTTTACCAAAGGTATGTCCACCAGCGATAAGAGCAACAGTTTCTTCATCGTTCATCGCCATACGTGCAAAAGTTTCACGAATATCTTTTGCTGATGCGAGAACATCAGGATTTCCATTAGGGCCTTCAGGGTTTACATAGATAAGTCCCATCTGAACTGCGGCTAGCGGGTCCTCTAAATTACGATCTCCGCTGTAACGCTCATCTGCCAGCCATTCTGCTTCTTTACCCCAGTAAGTCTCATCTGGTTCCCAAACATCGGCGCGACCGCCACCAAATCCAAATACTTTTAGACCCATAGATTCAAGGGCGCTATTTCCAACCAGAATCATTAAATCGGCCCAAGATAATTTCTTTCCATACTTTTGTTTGATCGGCCATAACAAACGGCGCGCTTTATCTAGGTTTACGTTATCTGGCCAACTATTTAAAGGCGCGAAACGTTGCATACCTGCACCGGCTCCACCGCGACCATCGTATGTTCGATATGTACCAGCGCTATGCCAAGCCATACGGATAAAGAACGGGCCGTAATGCCCGTAATCTGCTGGCCACCACTCTTGTGATGTGGTCATTAACTCTTCGATATCTTTCTTGACCTTCTTAAGATCTAACTTCTTAAACTCTTTTGCATAATCAAAATCTTCGCCCATTGGGTCTGAGACCGGTGAGTGTTGGCGTAGTACAGATAGATCTAATTGGTTTGGCCACCAATCAGTGTTGTATGTGCCTTCTTTATTTAACTTACTTCCGGTGTAAGGGCACTTCGCTGAATCTGTCATGTTTCCTCCTGGTCAAGATATCTGCGTTAAGCATAATGGAATCCCCAGGAATGGCTATTTGAGAGTTTCAATTCCGATCGGGAGGTGATCGCTGATCCCAGAAGTTGAGATAGACAAGGGCTGGCACTCATCGGGAAGTAATTGATCAGAAAGAATGTAATCAAATTGTATTTTTGCCCCCCAACTTGGATAGGTATTTTGATTTACCAGAGAGCGCCACTTTGAGAAGGCGACTGGCAGTCCCTTGGGAAGATTTAGATCACCCATTAACAACACCCTGGTATTTGTCTCACTTGCTATCTGCAGAGACCAACTCTTTAACTTCTTTAACTGCGCCAAGTTAACACCGGGCACAAATGATAAATGCGTGTTTACAACGGTGAAACCATTTGCAAGAGTTGCGGCGATCGCCAAACGTGGTTCGTCGTGAACATAAATTGCGCGCATCTTTGGCTTACTGCTGGTCTCACTCTCAGTCGGGACAACTAGCGGGATACCGATTGGTGAGTTGCCAAGTTCTAAGCGATGCCACTTTAAAACTTTAATTGTCGATGCAATTCCAATTCCATAACTACCGGCCAGCGAGCCCGCAGTCTCATTTGTAAATATCTTGATTTCATCTTTATTTAACTTCCGCCATTTTTCACCTGGGGTTCCAACAATGCTCGGTGCAAATGCCCAACTGTCAGCGCCCATCGCCTGGGCGACTTCAGCGATTTGGTTAACCGATCCAGAGCGCGGCAAGTTGAAATCAATTTCCTGCACCGCGATCACATCAGTGGATAGGGCAGCGATCGCCCGATGCAGGGAGGTGAGGGAAGGCCCAGATTTATTCGGCGGAATCTCCATTCCATGGAGGAGATTCCACGAGGTGATGCGCATATGGCTAAGGCTAGTAGCGTTCACCCTTATGAGCGCGGTCAACGGACAGGTATCGAGGATGGATCGCGCTGCCAACCTGCGCGCAAATCCAATTTCACTCGAACAACTCTGGGCGAAGTCAAAGATCGTGCACTTTAGCGCTGGTCGTTTAGCGATCACAGCAGATGCTGGCCAACTCAACTTACTTAGCGCAGCTGAAGTTGCCACTTTGATTGAGAGCGGCGAGTTTAAATCAGGTGAGCGATATTTCTTAGGGTTGGATCAGAGCGATAGCTCGCCATATTTCGCTTGGAACTCACCACACTTAAATTCTGGCGTTAATTCTGATGGCGATAAGGCACCGGCAGGTTATTCAACCCTGCGCGAAATCGGAGCAGGGTTAGATGAGTTGCAGATGGAGATTGCGCTGCACACAG
>CANHRF010000130.1 GCA_947463335.1 Actinomycetota bacterium | reverse complement strand
TTGGTCCGCATATAAAGGATCTGACTGATGAAGTTTGGGATTTAAGCCTTGGAGTAATGCAGAGCGGCGTTTTTTACTGCATGCGTGCTGCAACAAAGTATTTTCTTCCGCAACGTTCGGGCAGCGTGGTTAACATTTCCTCAATCCGTGGTTTCACTTCTAATCCAGGTCGACTTGCTTACTGCGCAACAAAAGCGGCGGTAATTATGATGACCCGTGTCGCGGCAGCCGAATGGGCACCGTATGGAGTCCGCGCCAATGCAATTGCTCCAGGTGTTCAGCGAACCCCGATGTGGGATGTTGATGTTGATCTGGGTGTTGTTGATGAAGAGCGCGTATTGCGCGTGACTCCCGCCGGACGCTTAGGTGACCCCAAAGAAGTCGGCAAGCTTGCAGTCTTCCTCTGTTCCGATGATGCCGAATTTATAAATGGAGATTGCATCACAATCGATGGCGGCCTCACAACAGTTCCGATCGATGGCGCAGTTGTTCGGCCAGAGTAAATCCAAATATCCACGGGAGAGCGGGTAAATAGCATGTCGATTCGAGGCGCAGTCCAGCACACTGGTTTTACAGTAAGTAATCTAGAGAGATCTGTGGACTTTTATGTGCGCATCCTTGGTTGCAAAGTGATTATGACGCAAGAAAAGACCGGCGGATATTTGGCAGCGATTGTTGGATACCCAAATGCCAGCCTAAAGATGGCGCATTTAAGTGATCCGGCAGGACACCACGTGATTGAACTCTTTGAGTACAGCGTTCCGGAAATGATCAAAACTGATTTGGAGCCACGCCTAATTGGCAATGCCCACCTCTGCTTTTTAGTCTCTGATTTAAATGCAATCTACGAGGCAATAAAAAATGAAGGAATTACCTTCATATCCGCACCAGTTGATGTTGATACCGGTGCAAATGCAGGGGGAGCCGCCTTATACCTAAAGGATCCAGATGGAATTACTATGGAACTTTTCCAACCAGGACCAGGAACTGCGTCTTACAAGTTATTGCACGCCACTAACCGCAACTAATGTTATGAATGTCAGCGAACATATCCGCCTCTTTCCCCGGACGCTCCAACACATAATCACCACAGACCTGACAGAAAGCATCGAAGTAATAAACCCCGCGCTCTTCCATCCACTTGTAGTCATAAATAAATGCAACGACCGCATTGCCAAAATCTGGCAACGATCTATGCCCACGCGCACGATGGGCCGCATCTAATTTTAATTGCGCAAGCCCACCAACTTCCGCTTTAGCATCCATCGGGATCACCAACCCACACGTACAGCGCCATTCTTTCCCGCAGTAATTAACGTAACCCCAATGCCATTTCTGGTTCTGCCACGAATTTAAATTCGCGTAATGCAGCCATGCTTTAAAGCGCCCATATCGCGCCATACCTTCGGCCTGATTTTGTTCCCGCTTCAAACGCGTTAACAATTCATCAGAAACGCTGACATCAATGTATTTCTTCTTTGCTTTTGGCATAACAAACACAGTCCTTAATGGACCTCATATAGAGACCCGCTCTTCTGGCGGTGTCATTCATCGCCAGCAGGTCTTCTTTAGAACCACCGTGCGCGGTTGGCGCGGTTGGTACTAAGCAAGCTAAAGGCTTAACGCTTAGTTCTTGACCTAGGGAAAAGATACCGCCTAGCCCCGACAGACCGCCCAAACCCCACCCGAACACCTGTTCGAATACTGTGTTACTCTCCGCTTCCCCCTAAGGAACCCCCAAGCCACGGCAAGGCCCCTTGTCAGTGACCCTCGGTAACTTTTGCAACTGTCCGAAGCACATTCCCGAAGAAGAAGGAAACGGTGAGCGCAGAAAACAACGATGAGAACAAGACCCAAGAGCTAGAACTCTGGGAGCGCATGAGTACGACCGAAGGTGCCGAAAGAGCTGAAGTCCTAGATGAACTCAGCCACATCGCATACCGGCGAGATGCTTTCAACGAATGCTTACAACTCGTTGATACATCAATCGATATCTACTTCAAACTAGGTATGGATTCACATATTAAAGAACTTATTCACTTATACGAAGGAAAAGCTTTCTCGCTGCGCAACTTAAAGCGCCCAGCAGAATCTGCAGATACCTTCGAAGATATAGCCAAGTTGTTTCAGATCGAAGATGACACAACTGGTTATTTAAGAGCCAAACGCGCCGCCGCCTGCGATTGGTATGAAGCCAAGCAATGGCAGAAATCTTTAGACGGACACCTAGCCGCACAAAGTGCAATTGATCCAGATGCCACACCGATGTCGATGGGGATCGACCTTCTAAATATCGGAATGGCTCAAGATAAATTGAAAGAGCACACCGAAGCAGTTGCATCATTCTTAAGCGCTCGCCAGATCTTCAAGGCAGAGAAGAACCCGGAATACGTAAACTGGGCCGATCAATATCTAACGGCTGCATATGCATCGTTAGAAAATGGCCCAGAAGCAAAGTTCCACGCCAAGCATTTCTTTAACTACTCAAAAGTTGCCGAAGATATGTCAATGGAAGGTTATGCACGTTATCGCCTAGGCATTGCACATCTGATCTGCCAAGAGTACGAAGAAGCCGAACGCCAGCTGGTATCGGCCCTAGAACAATTAACACTCGATGAGAAGAAAGATTGGGAAGATGTCCTCGGCGCCAATCGCGCACTAGCCAAAGCGCTAACCGCATTAGGCAAAGAGGAAGAAGCCAATACCAGGCTAGAACGAATCGCAACGATCGAAGAGACGATCTACAGCGATGAAGAAGCCGCATAGAAGCAATAGAAGCTTCTAGCCCATCAAGTGATCTTTAAGGTGCGGGCGAATATCCAAAGATTTTGATCTCTCTTTGGGCATTTGCCCGCACTAAAACACCTTCACCAGATTCGAGCGAGACTCCAGCTACTGCCTGGATATTTACAGAATGACCTACCAAAACCAATAAGCCGCGAACATTGCGATGGTTGAATATTTGTTTCTTGATATTTGCAGTCTGCGGATCATTCAACGGATCTGCATCGCGGAAGAGCGAATCAAAGTTCTTATTAAGTCTTACTTTGCCGATGTTAAGCAGCCGAGCCGTCTCTTGAGCGCGACACCACCTGCTTGATTCAACCCGAAAGATTTTGACTTCACGACGCTGCAACCACTGGCCGATCTCGCGCGCATCTTTACGCCCCTCATCGTTGAGATTGCGCTGGGTTGAACAATCATTAACCTTGAAATTTTCCGGATCACCAATACCTGGGGCCAGTGCGTGGCGCATCAGCAATACATAACCTTTGGGGTTCGTCCCTTGCAGTTGATCCCAAATCGCCATATCTCGTGCTTGTGCGCTCTGCGGCAGCAGCGTTGCGGCAAGAAGAGTGACAACAAAGAGAGCGATTCTTGATCGGGTCATGCGTTATTTACCGTAATCAACTTCCCTGAATCTGTCGTCGCAATCATTGCGCCATTACTCAACATTTCAAGATCGCGGATACGAT
>CANHRF010000129.1 GCA_947463335.1 Actinomycetota bacterium | reverse complement strand
GCCATTGAAAAATCTCTACCGCATCCAAATGTGGAGATAAATGCTTTAATTCCATATGATCGTGGTGATTTAGTAAGTGCAGTACATGAGCGAGGTGAGATTCTGAGCGAAGAGTATGTTGAGACTGGAACTCAGATGCGCGCTCTAGTAGATGGTGGACTCGCAAAAGCTATTGAGGATGCTCTCCATTAATCAGGGGTAGCCCTACTATGCTTAAAATCTCGGGAATATACGCGACACGCCGCGGGTTGTAAGGGGTAATAAGAGATAAGTGCGCGAGTATGCGCCCTGATACGAAGATTCTCAATTGAGAATCCGGTCGAGTTTATGGAAGGCAGGTGAGAGCAGTGGCAACAGATTACGACACCCCCCGAAAAACGGATGAGGAACTCCATGAGGAGTCGCTAGAAGAACTCAAAGCTAAGCGGGTCGATGCTCAATCCGGTCAGATCGATGTTGACGAGGCGGAAGCGGCAGAGAACCTTGAACTTCCTGGCGCAGATTTATCTGGAGAAGAACTCGCAGTTCGCGTAGTTCCAAAGCAAGTTGATGAATTTACTTGTTCACGTTGCTTCTTGGTACATCACATCACTCAGCTCGCTAAAGGCGAGGGAGCTAAAGCGGTCTGTAAAGAGTGTAACTAACGCAACTAACCTTTACTTACAACTTACTTATTAAGCAGCGCGGCGATCTCTTCGCCGCGTTTGCTCGTTACCAGCCAATATGGCGTTGGATCTCGTGGATCTGAAATTGTGATCTTTACGCCTGTAGAAAGCCAGAATTTTATGGCGAGAAAGGCTGCTGGGTCGGCATCGCGTGTGCGCAGCAGGCGCAGCTGAGGAGAAGTTAACTTCTCAACACCACCAAGGTATTTAACTTCTATATGTGCCTGATCAATACGTAACTCTTGCCCATCGATAGAAATTGTCGATCGCATGGCAATAGCGATATAGATAATTGCGATCGTCGCCATTAAAAAGGTAACGAAGGCGACTCTGTTATCAAAGGCCGCCCAGAACGCTATTACAAGTGATAAGAGTAGAAAATAAATGAAGGCGAGCACCCAGATAGGCGGGCGGAGGACTTCCTTGAATATCACTATTAGAGTCTAGATGAAGTAAAGTGTTCATATGAGTCGAGTGGCAAGCACCACCCCGCCTGAGGGCGCGCTGATTCCGCAGCGCCATGCGAAAGCGCCAGAGATCGGCACAAAGATTCCTTCACACTTTGGCCATTGCTTTGGGTGTGGAGAGTTACATCCAACCGGTCTTCACTTGGTTGCAGAAGCGGGTGCCGGCGTAGATCTGACTGCAAAATTTACTGTGACCGAGAATCATCAAGGCGCACCTGGATTGGCACATGGTGGACTTCTCTCACTCGCCTTTGATGAAGCGCTCGGCAAGTTAATGTGGTTAATTCGTTCACCAGCGGTTACCGCGAGGCTAGAAACAGATTTTCTAAAGCCAGTTCCAATGGGCACCACTTTGCATATAACCGCGCGAATTACTGGACAAGTAAATCGCAAGGTTTACACCGAAGCGGAAGGTCGCCTCGGTGGAGCTGATGGAGAGATCGCAGTAAGAGCCGCGGCTCTCTTTGTGGTTGTTCCAATGTCACATTTTCTAGAAAACGCTCCGAAGGAGTATTTGGAACATATCGCAAAGACGCCAGAAATTTTGGCCTTCGTTGATCCAGAATTCGAGATCAATCCATAATGTCGGTGAAGGTTTTAATCACTCGTCTGGATAGAGATTTACCTCTTCCTAGTTACGCCAAAGGGGGAGATGCCGGCGCTGATTTATTCTCGCGAGTTGATGTAACTCTGGCTCCGGGGGAGAGAAAGTTAGTTCCAACTGGAGTATCAATTGCACTTCCAGATGGCTATGTCGCTTTGGTGCACCCAAGATCTGGCCTGGCAATTAAGAACGGCGTCACAATGGTTAACTCACCTGGAACGGTAGATGCGGGATATCGCGGTGAGTTACAAATAATCTTGATCAATCATGATCCGAGTGAAAGTGTGACATTTAAGCGCGGCGATCGGATTGCGCAATTAGTTATCCAGCAAGTTGAACGCGCAGAATTTATAGAAGTAGAAACTTTGCCAGGATCAGGTCGCGGCACAGGTGGATTTGGATCAACGGGGCGCTGATGAGTAATTTACCAACTGGTTCAAGTGGTTCAGATAAAGATAAAGTCCTTGCCGCTTTTGGGGGCAAGAAGGGGCTAATCGATTCAGGAATTCCATCAGTTGTATTCCTGGTTGTCTTTAACGTTGCAGATAATCTCCGCACCGCCCTGCTCGCGTCCCTTATAGTTTCTGCATCTTTAACGATAATCCGACTGGCAAAGCGCGACACGATTCAGCATGCAGTCTCTGGTTTTATTGGAGCGTTAATTTGCGCATGGTTTGCCAATCGAACAGGTAATCCGAGCGATCTTTACATTCCAAAACTCTTAACTAACTTGGGCTACGGCAGCGTCTACCTGATCGCAAACTTAGCTGGTTGGCCAATTCTGGGACTCTTGCTCGGCCCAATTCTGGGGGAGAATTTAGCGTGGAGAAAAGATCCAGCACGGGCCCGAGCGTATAAGCGAGCCAGTTGGCTCTGGGTTTTAATGTTCTTCACTCGGATTGTGGTGCAGTATCCAATTTATCGCAGTGGCAACGTAAATTTACTCGGAACTGTAAATCTTGCGATGGGCTATCCGCTATTTCTAGCAACCGCATATGGATCGTGGATGATTTTAAAGAGCGTGCCAACAACAAAGATAAAAGAGAGTTAGTTAGCGATAAAGCAAGACTTAATTAGACCTTCTGCCGTTGCAGATGCCACAAAGAGCAGCTCATCTCCTGCGCTAAATACATCGGTCGGCGTCGGTGTAATCACTCGGCCATCGCGAACTATTGCAGCAAGTGATGCATCGTCCGGAAGAGTTATCTCTTCAACGGTCTTTCCGATGCAGCTAGAAGTATCCGGAAGAGTAAGTTCCACTAAATTTGCTTGACCTTTACGGAAAGAGAATAAGCGAACTACATCGCCAACGCTGACCGCTTCTTCAACTAAAGCGGAGATAATTCTTGGCGTAGATACAGCCACATCAACGCCCCAAGAAGAATCAAATAGCCACTCATTCTTCGGATGATTAATGCGCGCAACCACGCGAGGTACTCCATACTCAGTCTTGGCCAGCAACGAAGTTACTAAGTTAACTTTGTCATCACCAGTAGCGGCGACCAATACTTGGCAATTATTTAGGACTGCTTTATCAAGCGCGGTGATTTCACAAGCATCTGCCATCAACCATTCGGCATCTGGTACAGATTCCATCTTGAGCGCCTTCGGATCGCGATCAATAAGCAAAACCTGATGGCCATTATCTAAAAGTTCGCGTGCGATCGCACGACCTACATTTCCTGCTCCAGCGATAGCAATTCTCATGAGTGATCCTCCGGTGAGCGAGCAAGTATCGCTTCGACTTTAGCGATCGAT
>CANHRF010000128.1 GCA_947463335.1 Actinomycetota bacterium | reverse complement strand
TTCGAAGTTTTGACACGATTTGCTTTAAAAGATGGCCGCTACATTTGGGTTAACCGTGGCTGGGTTAAAGCCGGCAAAGATGCGCGAACCGCTCCGACCGTTACCCCTGTTCCCTCAAGTGAGGTTTCAATAATCGGAAGAGTTCGGCTCGATAAATCTCTACCCGTGGGCGCATTCTTTGCACTGCCTAGCTCTGGAACGGGCTTGATCTCAAAGTTAAATGCTCAAACCGGATTTGAGAGTGAAGGTTTCTATCTGGATTTAATCAGTGGCTCTGACGCTTCTTTAACTCCGGGCGCACCTGTACAACTGCCAGGACTGAGCGATGGACCGCACTTGGCTTACTCACTCCAGTGGGTCTTCTTCGCTGGATTAGTTATTTACGGTCGCATATTAATTCGGCGCGGTCAGATCTTGACGCGCAAAGAGCTCTGAATAAAGCCCACCTAAACGCACTAAATCTTCGTGCTTACCGCGTTCACGGATAACTCCGCCATCTAGAACGATAATTTGATCTGCGTTCATTACCGTACTTAAGCGGTGCGCAATCACAATGCTCGTTCTACCTTGTAAAGCATTTCCTAGAGCGCGTTGGACTAGCTCTTCATTCTCGGAATCCAAGTGAGCAGTTGCCTCATCTAAAATTACGATACTCGGTGACTTTAAAAGCAGCCTAGCGATCGCTAAACGTTGCTTCTCTCCCCCGGAGAGTCTGTGTCCTCTCTCGCCCACCATTGTTTCAAGTCCGTTGGGAAGTGATGCAATTAGATCCCAGATCTGTGCGCTCTGGCAGGCAGATTTCATCTCATCATAAGTGGCATCCGACTTTGCATACTTTAGGTTGGCGGTAATTGTGTCGTGGAAAAGATGCGAATCTTGCATTACTACCCCGATGGAATCGCGTAGCGATGAGAGCGAAAGGTCGCGCAGATCGCTTCCATCTATCGTGATTGCGCCTTCCGTTACATCGTAAAGACGCGGCAAGAGCGCACTGATTGTTGTCTTACCTGCGCCTGATGGCCCGACTAAAGCAGTCACAGTTCCGGGAGCAGCAGTGAAAGTAATTCCCTTTAGGATTTCATAGCTCTCTCGAATCTCAATCGCTGATGCGGATTCAAGGGATGCAAGTGAAATCTGTTGTGCGTTTGGATATGTGAAATGAACGCCCTTAAATTCAATCGCTGGCGTTTTACTCTTCAACGTAACAGCGTTCGCTTTCTCAGTAACCATTGGCTCTAGGTCTAAAACTTCAAAGACTCGCTCGAATGAAACTAACGCTCCCATTACATCTACACGCACGGTGGCAAGCGCCACGAGCGGACCATACAAGCGGGCCAGTAGCGTTGTAATTGCAATCAAACTTCCGACAGTTATCGCTCCATCTATGGCGAGATGTCCACCGATTCCATATGCGATTGCGGTTGCCAGCGCTGCAATGCTGATTAGCGCGATGAAGAAGAAGGTGTTCAGCATCGCCATTGAGATACCAATATCTGCCACGCGACGAGCTTTCTTCTTAAAGACTTGAGACTCCTGATCAAGATCTCCATAAAGCTTGACGAGAAGGGCACCCGAAACATTGAAGCGCTCAGTCATAGTCGATGACATCTCAGCATTAATCTCGAAAGAGTCGCGGGTATACCCCTGCAGGCGAGCACCGATCCATTTAGTCGGAGCGAGAAATACTGGCAATAGAAGAAGCGAGGCAATCGTGATCTGCCAGCTGAGGGCAAGCATGGTTCCAACGACCAGGATAAGGGTAAGTACGTTGCTGATGATTCCTGAAAATGTTGAAGTGAATGCTCGCTGTGCTCCGATCACATCAGAGTTAATTCGCGTTATCAGCGCACCAGTCTGGGTTCGCGTAAAGAATGCAATTGATTGCTCCTGAACGTGGCGGAAGACTTGGGATCGTAGGTCATAAATCAAACCTTCACCGATCTTCGCGGAGATCCAGCGAATCACAATATTTATAACAGCGGAGAAAATTGCAAGTAACGCGACCGCAATCGCCATGGTTGTAACAACCGAGCGATCTTTAGGAATCACACCTTGATCAATTAATTCGCGAAGTAGTAGAGGAGTTGCGATTGTTAAGACGGCGTCTGCAACGAGGCAGAAGAGAAAAAGTAGAAAAGTTGATTTGTAAGGATCGGCGTAGGAGAAGATCCGCTTTAAGGTTCCGGGGCGGAGCTTGGCATTCTTTACAGATTGATCAGAACTTAAGGTTCTAAGCGCCATCCAGCCAGCGTGCATGGACACTTGCTACCCCGATTCGTAAAGTAAAAGACCTTAAACTGTGAAGCCGAGAGCGCGTAATTGTTCACGCCCATCATCGGTGATCTTATCTGGACCCCAAGGTGGCATCCATACCCAATTGATCTTTACATCTGAAGTAAGTGGCGCCAAAGCTTGGCGAGTCTGATCTTCGATTACATCTTGCAAAGGACAAGCCGCTGATGTCAAAGTCATATTAAGAACGGCAATATTGTTCTCATCAACCATAACATCGTAGATCAAACCGAGATCAACAACATTTATACCTAGTTCAGGGTCAACGACATCCTTCATCGCCTCTGTTACATCATCAACTGCAGCAACCATCATTGACCTCTCTTTCGTCTCTTTATTCTAGATTAGATTTGGCTTGAGCTTGAACACTTGCATCTTCAAAGGCCATCCAGCCCAGAAGGACGCACATTAGACGCGCTGGGTATTTGGATACTCCGGCTAGCGCGATGGCATCTTCCAATACATTCTCATCACCTGCAACTGTGCCCTTGCTCTGCATCAGCGCAACGAAGTGATCGAAGATTGAGTAAGCCTCAGCGACCTTCTTGCCGATCAAGAGCTCGGTGAGAATAGAAACGCTGGCTTGCGAAATGGAACATCCAACGCCATCCCACGAAATATTGGTAACAACGCCATCAACGATCGTTAGATTTAAATCGATTTCATCGCCACAGGATGGATTGACGTGATGAACCTGTGCATCGAAGGTCGCAGATAACTTCTTATTCTGCGGATGTTTGTAGTGATCTAAAATCACTTCTTGATAGAGGTTATCTAGCTGCATTAGGCGAAGTATTTCTGTGCATCGCGTACGCCCTCAACAAGAGCATCGATATCCTCAAAGTTGTTATATAAATAGAAAGACGCGCGGGTTGTAGCAGCTACCCCCATCTTTCTTGTCAACGGCCATGCGCAGTGATGGCCGGTGCGGACTGCAATGCCAGAGTTATCTAAGAACTGACCCAAGTCGTGCGGATGTATCGCTCCCAAAGTAAATGAGACCGCTCCCCCGCGTAACTTCATATCTGTTGGGCCGACGATTCGCAGCTCTTCGATCTCCAATAATTTAACTATCGCGTATTCAGTAAGTGCGATCTCATGGTTATGAATCTTCTCCATTCCGATCTTACTTAAATAATCTAGCGCCACACCTAAGCCCACAATCTGAGCCATATTTGGTACACCTGGTTCAAATTTACGTGGCGCTG
>CANHRF010000127.1 GCA_947463335.1 Actinomycetota bacterium | reverse complement strand
GGGTATCTCCGAGTTCGAATACAGAGTGGATCATCTCGTGTTCATCTGATTCAACGAGCCCACGTTCGTGAGCTTGATCTACTAAATCTCGCAATTCAGCTTCATTGGTAAATGGTCCACTGCGAAAACCCTTACCCGGCGTGATCGCATTACCGATTGAAATCAAAAGATTAGTAACTGGCCCCAAGATAAAGGCTAAGAAGTAGGCAACTGAGATACCAGCGCGCGCCCATTTATGCGGTTGCTGGCGACCTAGCGTGCGTGGCCCAACACCAATGACTACATATGAGAGAACAACCATAATTGTGACCGTTAGCGCCATCGCTTGCGCTGAAGAATATTGACGCAATAACGCGACAGCTAGCAACGCTGCCGCGGTAAATTCACAGATCTTTCGAACCAAGAGCAAAACATTTAAGTAACGAGCAGGTTGTTGCGAATACTTCTTAAGTAAATGTCCCCCACGCTTACTTTCAATCTCTTCAATAACGATTCTTGAGATTGAGGTGAGCGCTGACTCGGAGGCAGCGAGGAAGCCCGCAAAGGCAATAAGTGCAATGATCGAAGTGATATTAAAGACGTTCATGCACTCTCCTGATATTTCTTCACAAGGTCTTCTTGCAAGGTAAACATAACTTTCTCATCGGCGGCGTTGGCATGGTCATACCCCAAGATATGGAGCAATCCGTGGGCTGCCAGGATAAAGATTTCGTGATCAATTGAATGACCTGCGGTCGCGGCTTGCTGGGCGGCAACTGTTGGTGCAATAACTATATCTCCCAGGGTAACTGCTTCATTTTCTACCGCTGGCATATCCATTGGAAAAGAGAGCACATCGGTTGGGCCGCCTTCATCCATCCACTTGATATGCAGCTCGGTCATCTCTTCAACATCTACGAATACTAGGTTGACTTCACACTCGGGATTTAACTTCAATTCAACAAGTGCGTTCTGC
Organism: Actinomycetota bacterium; assembly: GCA_947463335.1. The sequence goes on along the minus strand of CANHRF010000127.1, from coordinate 2,557 downwards.
AACAAATCGCGGACACCATCAGAGGGCACGAGTTCGCCAGATTTATTGGTGATTTCTATAGTCATATTTATCTTTATGAGTTACGGATATTACGAGGAGCAGATTTTGCTTCGTCATATCTTGCATAAGCTTTCACAATGTCACCAATCAAACGGTGGCGAACTACATCTTCAGCGGTTAGCTCCAAGAAAGCGATATCGTCGATATCTTTCAAAATGTTTGTAATCACCTTTAAACCTGAGTGAGCGCCATTTGGAAGATCCACCTGTGTTACATCGCCGGTGATCACCATCTTGGAACCAAAGCCCAAGCGAGTTAAGAACATCTTCATCTGCTCCGGGGTCGTATTCTGGGCTTCATCCAAGATAATAAAAGAATCATTTAAGGTGCGGCCGCGCATAAAGGCCAGAGGTGCTACTTCAATGACGCCGGTTTGAATCAAACGTGGAATTGAATCCACATCGATCATGTCGTGCAGCGCATCAAAGAGTGGGCGCAGGTATGGATCGATCTTCTCGCTCAAAGTTCCTGGCAAGAATCCCAGATGTTCCCCTGCTTCAACAGCCGGACGAGTCAAGATTATGCGATTTACTTTCTTCGCCTGCAGTGCTGCAACTGCTTTCGCCATTGCTAAGTAAGTCTTACCAGTACCGGCTGGGCCGATACCAAAGGTGATGGTGTTATCTTCAATCGCATCTACATAGCGTTTTTGATTGGCAGTCTTTGGGCGAATCGTGCGACCGCGATTAGAAACAATATTCAAAGAAAGCACTTCAGCTGGGCTATCTGCTGGCTCTTGCCCCAACATGGCAATACTGCGAGATACCGCATCAACAGTTAGCACTTGTCCAGAACGAATCACAACGATCATCTCAGCAAACAACTTTTCGAGAGCCATGCAATCAATGTGCGGTCCGCGCAGAGTTATTTCATTGCTTCTGACAGTGATATTTACACTTGGGAAGGCGGCTTCAATAACTCTTAAGTTCGCATCGCCGGCGCCAATGAGTGAGACCATTGAAATTGCAGGCGGGATTGTGATCAGGGTTCGTTCCATATAGTCAGAGATACTACTTTTAACCGGGTGGCCAAGCGAGCCCACGGCCGCCTAAGAGGTGCAGGTGAGCGTGAAAGACGCTCTGGCCAGCATCGACTCCGGTATTAAAGACGGTGCGATAACCATTTAGTTCGCGATCTTTGGCGATTTGATCGGCGGCGCTAAAGAGCGCTGCGGTGATCGTCGCTGACATCTTCGCTAACCCGGCAGCGTTTTCAGTATGCACTGTTGGGATAAGCAATACGTGGGTTGGTGCTTGTGGATTTAAATCGTTAAAGGCGATCACGTTCTCATTTCGAAAGACAATATCTGCGGGAATAACGCCATCAATAATTTTGCAGAAGATGCAATCTGGATCTAACGCCATAAGTTGACTATACCTTTACCAGATTTTCAGCGCAGCGTTTACGCCAGAAAGCGCCGCCATACCTGCGTGCGCTGAACGGAAGATAGGACGACCCATCAGCGCAACCTTTGCGCCGGCAGTCTTAAAAAGCGCCAACTCTTCATCTGTGATTCCACCTTCAGGGCCCACAATAATTAATACTTTCTTAGCGCCAGGATTAACAACATCAGTTAACTTCTTGTTAGCGCCCTCGTGAAAAACGATTGCTAAATCGTAGTTTGGGATTTCTGCCGCAATTTTCTTCGCATCGAGCACTCCCATTACAAAGGGAATTCGATTGCGTCGAGTTTGCTTACTTGCTTCGCGCGCCGTCGTGCCTAACTTCTGCATTAGATCCGGAGTTGCTTTGCCTATCGAACGAGTGGCAGCCCATAATAAAATTACATCGGCTCCGCCCGCGGTATTTAGCTCAATCGATTCTTTAACTCGATCACCTTTAGTAAGCGCTTGCGCAACTGTAAATTCAACAGGAAGCGCTTCTTCATATCCAGATGAGAGAACTTTTACTGTCATTGATTTCTTAGCGATCGCGGTTACTTGTACTACCGACCAAGCACCTTGTCCGCTAGATAGCGCAAGCGCATCTCCAACTTGGGTACGCAGAACGCGGATTGCATGACCGGCATCATCGCCGCCAAATTCATATGTACTACCGACCGCTGTTGGCAGATCGCTAACAAAGAAGAGATTTAGCATTAGCGTCCGAAAGCATCTCTAAATTTACTAAAGAACCCTTGCTCGTGGCCTTTAATCTTCACATCTCCCGGTTTTTCACCGCGAGATGAAGCAAATTTACGCAATAATTCTTCTTGCTCTCGGCTTAACTTATGTGGAGTTTGTACTTCAACGTGCACGATCAAATCTCCACGAGTAGCAGCGCGCAGACGCGTCATTCCCTTACCGCGCACCGGAATAGTTGAACCGCTCTGTGTACCGGGGCGAACCTCAACTTCAATCGGACCATCTAAAGATTCAACCATTACCTTGGTGCCGAGCGATGCAGCAGCAAAGGAGACTTCGATAGCAACGTGCAAATTGTGGCCATCGCGAATTAAGAATGGGTGTTCGGCTTCAATGATTTCTACATATAAATC
>CANHRF010000126.1 GCA_947463335.1 Actinomycetota bacterium | reverse complement strand
TCCAAAATTGTTTATCGAATATTGTCAGACATACTCCCGCAGATGCACCGGTTGCTATTTCGCTTAAAGCCAAAGGTAAAAAAGTCACTTTGGTGATTGAAGATGGTGGCCCAGGGTTACCGGAGAGCGCTTATCGCAGCGAGATAGAAGCCATGAATCGGTTTGATCCATCACGTTCTAGAGATAGTGGCGGTTCGGGACTTGGTTTAAGCATCATTGCTGCAATCGTGCAGGAACACAATGGAAAGCTGGAGCTACGAAAGAGCGATTTAGGCGGCCTTGCTATTGTCGTTGAATTAATTCGCTAGCCGATTTCGCTTTGCAGTCACAAGAAGACTTGAGGCAGTCGCAATACCTAGTACACCGATGATCACAGTCAGACTCTGTGAAATTGTGATGTCTGGGATTTCAAATCCAATTACTTCATGAATGCCGACTGCATGGAAGGCGTGGAAAATCAACTTAACCCCGATAAATCCTAGGATTACTGATAAGCCTTGCCCGATATAGATCAGACGCTGCATTAGCCCACCAATTAAGAAATAGAGCTGGCGTAGACCCATTAGTGCGAAAACATTTGCCGTTACTACGACATAGACATTTTCAGTTAAGCCAAAGATTGCCGGAATTGAATCGAGCGCAAAGAAGATATCGGTTGCCCCTAAGGCGAGCAGAGCGATAGTGAAAGGCTTCAGCCCCTTAGATTTCAAATAGGTAATTAACCTGCTTTCCTTCTCTTCCTCTTCTTCATCGCTTGCGCTCTCGATCAGCAGATGTACTGCTGTGAATATCAAGAAAGCTCCGAAGAGGAAGAAGATCCACTCAAATTGCTTAATTGCCGCAGCTCCCAGGCTGATCGCAATAATGCGAAATACCAATGCAATCAAAATTCCGAAAAGTAGGGCCAACTGCTTCTTCTTCTCTTCAATTTTCAATCTAGTCAAAATAAGTACAAATACAAAGAGATTATCGAATGACAGTGAGTACTCGGTCAGCCATCCAGCGAAGAATTCTTGCTGCGTCTGCGAATCAGTCCAAGTACCGAGATAAATGCCAAATGCGATCGCGAGGGATACGTAGATCAAACTCCATACAGTCGCTTCCTTGAGCGATGTATTTTGGTTGCGGCGAATAATGGCCCAAGCAAAGTCAAAGGCGACGACTATTCCCAAAAGTATGGCGGTCAGGATCCAAGCGTTAGTTGTAATCACCTGCAGAGCGTAGTGCATTGGAATCTAAGGTATTTTAAATACATGGATTCGACACTTGCTGCAGCGCTGGCGGAAGTAGTCGCGGGCCTAGAAAAGTCGGATACTTTCGTGAGGTTGGTCTTATCTGGCCGCCGCCGAAATATGCAGACTCCTGCTGAGCGAATTGATGTAAAGCCCGCTCTGATAAAAGGTGAAGTTAAGTATCAAGTAATGCAGAGTGATGGTCGCGCAATGACCACAAAGAATTACTCACCATCAGAATTCATAGCGCTTAATCTCCTAGATTCTGGTTTTGCAAACATTCTTCTGGAGCAAAAAGTTGGTTCAATTTCTGTGCGCATTACCAAGAAAGGTGAACCTTTAATTCATCGCACCCAAGAGTCATTTGAAGCAGATCTTTCGCATGATCGCTCCAAGGCTCGATTGTTAGATGCGAGTGATCCTTTCTTAATCGAAGTTGGAATATCTGATAAATCCGGAAAAGTTAAAGCTGGCAAAAATGTTAAGTATTTGCAAGTTGAAGAATTCTTGAGGTTATTGGCGCCTTCGTTGACTTCAGCTATTTCTGCTGGCCATATTGCGAAACCCACACCGGAGAAACCACTCTCCATAGTCGACCTAGGGTGCGGTCACGCATATTTAACTTTTGCCGCTCATCAGTATTTAACTAAGCAAGGAATTCCTGTCAAAGTGATTGGAATTGATGTGCGCGAAAGCGCCCGCCTTCGCAACAACCAAATCGCTGAAAAACTTGGAATCTCCAAGAGTATTTCCTTCTTGGCTGAAGAAATTTCTCAGACAACTTTAAGTTCTGCAGATGTCGCAATTGCGCTACACGCTTGCGATACCGCAACAGACGATGCGATCAGCTGGGCGGTAACTTCTGATGTTAAGTTGGCATTAATCGCTCCTTGTTGCCACCACGATATTCAGGCGCAGATGGTGGATTCGCCAGAACCTTGGCAGATCATTACAAGAAATGGAATTATGAAAGAACGACTTGGTGATTTGATTACTGATGCGCTACGGATGCAGATTCTGAAGTTAGTTGGCTATCGCGTGGAATCGATTGAATTTATTGGGGGAGAGCACACGCCTCGCAATTTAATGATTCGCGCAGTAAAGACCGGGGCGATCGCCGATAGCGCAGAGAAATCACGCTACGAAGCGATGATTTCTCTATGGAAGGTAAAGCCTGCGCTAGCCAGCCTCTTGAACCGTTAGACTTACCAACATGTCAAAAGTGCTCGCATCGCTTCCGGTTGGCGAAAAAGTCGGTATCGCTTTTTCTGGTGGACTTGATACATCAGTTGCGGTTGCGTGGATGCGTGAGAAGGGTGCGGTTCCGTGCACCTACACCGCTGACCTCGGCCAATATGACGAAACGGATATTGATTCAGTACCGGTACGCGCCAAAGAGTATGGAGCGGAGATTTCCCGCTTAGTCGATTGCAAAACTCCACTAGTTGAAGAAGGTTTAGCGGCAATTGCCTGCGGCGCTTTTCACATTAGATCGGGCGGAAAACAGTATTTCAACACAACTCCACTTGGGAGAGCAGTCACTGGAACGCTATTAGTTCGCGCAATGTTGCAGGATAAAGTTGAAATTTGGGGAGATGGATCTACATATAAAGGCAATGACATTGAGCGCTTCTACCGCTACGGCTTGCTGGCTAATCCAAATCTACGAATCTATAAGCCTTGGTTAGATGCAGACTTTGTTCGCGAACTAGGCGGACGTAAAGAGATGTCTGAGTGGTTGGTCTCTCACAACTTCCCCTATCGCGATAGCGTGGAAAAGGCTTACTCCACAGATGCGAATATCTTGGGCGCCACCCACGAAGCGAAGGATTTAGAGAATCTTGATGCCTCAATTGAAATAGTTAACCCAATTATGGGAGTGAAGTTCTGGGATTCATCTATCGCTATTCCAAGCGAAGATGTAAAGATTCAATTTGTGCGAGGCCGCCCCGTTGCCATCAATGGAAAAGATTTCACGGATGTAGTTGCACTAATGCAGGCGGTAAATGAAATCGGTGGTCGCCACGGACTTGGAATGGCAGACCAAATTGAGAATCGGATTATTGAAGCTAAGAGCCGTGGAATTTACGAAGCTCCAGGAATGGCGCTGCTCTTTATCGCCTACGAACGTTTGTTGAGTGCAATTCATAACGAAGACACAATTGCTAATTACCACGCAGAAGGTCGCCGCTTAGGCCGCTTGCTCTATGAAGGACGTTGGCTGGATCCGCAATCACTTATGTTGCGCGAATCCTTGCAGCGCTGGGTAGCTTCTGCGGTTACAGGTG
>CANHRF010000125.1 GCA_947463335.1 Actinomycetota bacterium | reverse complement strand
CGCGAGCATCAACCGCAGTTCCACCAATTATCTCGGTAGTACTCAAAGCGACGTGCGGCCAAGGTCCTTGGTTCGCTGGTTCATCTTGAACCCAGAGCAAGTTAGCGTTTGGATGCTTCTTCGCTTCAACTTCCATTTGAGTAACTGGAAGTGGATACAAACGTTCTACGCGAACAATTGCTGTGGTGCTGTCATTTAGACGAGCACGTTCTGCAACGAGATCGTGATAAATCTTTCCAGAGCAGTAAATCAAACGTGAAGCATTGCTTACAGTCGTATCACCGATTACAGGCAAGAATGTTCCTGAAGTGAAATCGCTAATTGAAGAAGCAGCGGCGCGCAAGCGGAGCATCGACTTTGGAGTAAAGACAACCATTGGGCGGCGCTTTGGATTTGCTGCGTGGAAACGCAACAAGTGGAAGTAAGAAGCAGGAGTCGATGGCTGAGCAATCGTCATATTCTTTTCAGCGGCGAGAGATAAGAAACGTTCGATACGCGCTGAAGAGTGATCAGGTCCTTGACCTTCATAACCATGTGGAAGCAACAAGACAACTGATGAACGCTCGCCCCACTTTTGAAGTGCAGATGAGATAAATTCATCGATAATTGTTTGCGCACCATTAGCGAAATCGCCGAATTGGCCTTCCCATAAGACCAGCGCTTCTGGTCGAGCAACTGAATACCCGTACTCAAATCCCATCGCTGCATATTCAGAGAGCAACGAGTCGATTACAAAGAATTGGCTTTGATCAGAGACTAAAGATGCGAGTGGAGTCCAGTCTGAACCATTCTCTTTATCAACGATTACTGCGTGGCGATTACTGAAGGTACCGCGTCGTGAATCTTGTCCCGCCAAACGAATTGGTCGTCCTTCTTTAAGCAATGAACCAAAGGCGAGCATTTCACCGGTTGACCAATCAATAGTGCCATCGTTAATTGATTCGGCACGCTTTTGAAGTTGTGGCAACAGCTTGGGGTGGACGTGGAAGCCTTCTGGAATTGCAATTTGCGTCGCGGCAATTTCACGGATCAAAGGCTCAGAGATAAAGGTTGGTACATCTTCAGCATTTGGAACAACTGGAGGCTGGAAGTTTGGATCGTGCTCTTCTTGGTAATTTGCAACGGATGCATAAACTTCTTCAAGTTGTACTTGGTAATCACGAGCTAACTTCTCGGCATCTTCCATAGTGATATCACCACGGCCAACGAGTGATTCGGTGTAAAGAGTGCGGGTGGAGCGCTTAGCATCGATCAACTTGTACATAAGCGGCTGTGTGAAGCTTGGCTCATCGCCTTCGTTATGTCCACGGCGACGGTAGCAAACCATGTCGATGACGACATCTTTATTAAATGCTTGGCGATATTCAAAGGCAAGACGAGCAACGCGTACGCAAGCTTCAGGATCATCTCCATTTACGTGGAAGACGGGTGCTTCAATCGTTTTCGCTACATCTGTTGAATAACGTGAAGAACGAGATGCGTGTGGTGCAGTAGTAAAGCCAACTTGGTTATTTACAACAATGTGCACGGTTCCACCTGTGCGGTAGCCGCGAAGTTTTGAGAGCTGCAAGGTTTCGAAGTTAATTCCTTGGCCGGCAAATGAGGCATCTCCATGCAAGAGAATTGGCAGTACCGAGAAGAGATCTTTAACATTTAAACGATCTTGCTTAGCGCGAACAATTCCTTCTAGAACCGGATTTACCGCTTCTAGGTGTGATGGATTTGCAGCTAAGTAAATCTTGGTCTGTGCACCAGATTCAGCGGTAAATACACCTTCGGTACCTAAGTGGTACTTCACATCGCCAGAGCCGTGAACTTCATTCTCTTTGTAATGTCCTTGGAACTCTTGGAAGATTTGGCCATAGGCTTTACCCGCGATATTCGCTAAAACATTTAAGCGACCACGGTGAGGCATTCCGATACAGACTTCATCTAATTTCTTTTCCGCTGCGGCAGAGATAACGGCATCGAGAAGTGGAATTACAGATTCGCCGCCTTCAAGTGAGAAGCGCTTCTGTCCGACAAACTTGGTCTGTAAGAAAGATTCAAATGCTTCAGCATCGCTAAGCTTTTGCAAGATGTGGAGTTGTTCTTCGCGAGCCGGCTTTGTGAAACCAACTTCAACGCGTTCTTGAATCCACTTACGTTCTTCAGGGCTTGAGATATACATATATTCAACGCCAACTGAACGGCAGTAAGAATCGCGCAAGATTCCGAGAATCTTGCGGAGTTTCATAAACTTCTCGCCACCAAAACCACCGGTTGCGAATTCGCGATCGAGATCCCACAAAGTAAGTCCGTGGGTAACAACATCAAGGTCTGGGTGAGAACGTTGCGCGTATTCCAGCGGATCGGTATCTGCCATTAAATGGCCGTAGGTGCGATAAGCCTGAATTAGCTGTTGTACACGAGCGGTCTTATTTATCTCTTCATCTTTAGAGAATTCAAAGTCAGATGCCCAGCGAATTGGCTCGTATGGAATACGAAGTGCGGCGAAAATTTCATCGTAGAAGTTCTCCGCACCGAGCAGAATCTCGTGGATGCGACGTAGGAAATCTCCTGATTGCGCACCTTGAATAACGCGGTGGTCATAAGTACTTGTAAGAGTAATTACCTTGCTGATTGCCATACGCGCCAAAGTTTCTTCACTTGCGCCTTGGAACTCCGCTGGATAATCCATTGCACCAACGCCAACGATCAAACCTTGGCCTTGCACTAAACGTGGCACTGAGTGAACAGTTCCGATCGTGCCTGGGTTGGTTAGCGAAACAGTTGTTCCTGAATGATCTTCAACAGTCAGTGTTCCGGCGCGAGCCTTCTTAACGATCTCTTCGTAGGCAACCCAGAACTGCCCGAAATCTAAAGCTTCGCAGCCTTTAATAGATGGAACCAATAGCTGGCGGCTTCCATCTGGCTTTGCTAAATCAATTGCGATTCCTAAGTTGATATGTTCCGGACGACCCAGCGCTGGCTTGCCATCTACTTCGCCGTAGAAAACATTCATCTCTGGCATCTGGCGCATCGCCTTGATCATCGCGTAAGCAATGATGTGCGTGAATGAAACTTTTCCGCCGCGAGTTCGCTTTAAGTGGTTTGTAATAACTGTGCGGTTATCAATCATTAACTTCGCAGGAATTGCACGAACGCTGGTTGCAGTTGGAACCGACAGTGACGCTTCCATAGAAGCGACCACGCGACCAGCAACTCCGCGAAGTGGTTCCAAAGTTGCAGCACCTGGTGTATTTAAAACCGGAACTGGCTTAACTGGAGCCTGTGCGGGAGTTGGTGCCGAAACTTGTGGTGTCGCACCAACAGGTGCTGCTTGTGCAACGGCTGCAGCAGCAACTGGCGCAGCAGCAACTGGTGTCGAAACTTGTGCAACTGGCGCAGCAGCAACTGGTGTCGAAACTTGTGCAACTGGCGCAGCAGCAACTGGTGCTGGCGCAGAAACTTTTTGTGCAGATTTAGGAACAGGCGGCGTTCCGCCCTTTGGTGCGGTACTTGCTTGCGCTGCACTTGCTGAAGTTGTTGCAACTGGCG
>CANHRF010000124.1 GCA_947463335.1 Actinomycetota bacterium | reverse complement strand
CACGGAGAAGAAGGTGTTCACTTCTTTACTCGCGGCAAAGCGATCACTAGCCGTTGGTTAGATCCAAGCCACGGTGGTATCAATCTTGGATTCCCACAAAATTAATTAATCGATCCTAGAAAGGCAGTGTTGATTATGGCCACTCGCAAGATGAGCGTGGGACAGGCAATTGTTGAATTCCTGTCTCACCAATACACCGTCGATGGCGATCACCGCGAACGCACTGTTGCAGGAGTCTTCGGAATCTTCGGCCACGGAAATGTGGCTGGAATCGGCCAAGCGCTAAAGCAACTTTCCACAACTAATCCAGGGCTAATGCCATATCACCAAGCTCGTAATGAGCAAGCGATGGTCCACGAATCTTCGGCATATGCGCGAATGACTCGTCGACGTTCCACTTTTGCTTGTGCATCGTCGGTAGGTCCCGGCGCAACAAATATGTTAACTGGTGCCGCTGTTGCAACTACTAATCGCTTGCCTGTCTTGCTATTTCCTGCAGATACTTTTGCTAATCGCGTTTCAGATCCTGTTCTGCAACAGCTAGAACAGCCATATGACCTTTCAATGACGGTAAATGATGCCTTTAAGCCGCTCTCTAAATTCTTTGATCGCATCAATCGCCCTGAACAAATCTTTAGTTCGCTCCTTGGCGCAATGCGCGTTCTGACTGATCCCGCTGAAACCGGTGCAGTGACTATCTGTCTGCCTGAAGATGTCCAGGCAGAAACTATTGATGTCCCTGAAGAATTCCTCGCTGATCGTGAATGGCATATCCGTCGTCCCCGTCCAGATCTTGGTTTATCTGCAATTGCAGCCCGTGCGATCGCGAAATCTAAGAAGCCATTTATCGTCGCTGGTGGCGGAGTTATTTACTCAGATGCGCATGCTGCGCTAGCAAAATTTGTTGAAGCAACCGGAATTCCAGTTGGAGTATCACAAGCCGGTATGGGTTCACTGCCTTGGGATCATCCCCAAATGTGTGGTTCGGTCGGTGCAACTGGCACAACTGCAGCAAATCGCCTCGCCAAGGAAGCAGACTTAGTAATCGGTATCGGAACCCGTTACAGCGATTTCACAACTGCTTCACGCAGTATTTTCCAGAATCCAGATGTGAAGTTTATAAATATAAATGTCACCGCCTTTGATGCCTTCAAGCACGGCAGTGCAATTCCAGTTGTCGCTGATGCGCGCACCGCTCTGAAAGAGCTCACAACAGAGCTTGCGCAATTTAAAGTAGCGGCAGATTATGCAAAACGAATTACTGATGAAAACAAGACCTGGGATGCGATTGTCGATGCCGCATTTGTTGACCAAAAGTTAGCCAAGCCGAGCCAAAGCGAAATCATCGGCGCTGTGCAAGCTGCAACCGATCCCCGCGATGTTCTAGTCGGTGCAGCAGGTTCACTCCCTGGTGATCTCCATAAGTTATGGCGAGTACGCGATCCACTTGGGTATCACATGGAATACGCCTTCTCTTGTATGGGATATGAGATCGCTGCCGGTCTTGGTGTAGCTCGCGCAGATTCATCACGTACTCCTGTGGTGATGATGGGCGATGGTTCGTACTTAATGATGCATACCGAATTGGTAACCGCGGTTGCTGAAGGTTTGAAATTCATTGTTGTACTTGTGCAAAATCACGGCTTTGCCTCAATCGGACATCTATCTGAAGATATTGGTTCGCAGAGATACGGAACTAAATATCGCTTCCGTGACGCTAAATCAAATAACCACGAAACCGGTGATGTACTGCCTGTAGATCTAGCGACTAACGCCGAAAGCCTGGGAATGAATGTGATTCGAATCGCGGAAAGCCCAAGTGCGATCGCAGATCTTTCTGCGGCGATGAAGGTTGCCAAGGCGCACCCAACTGCAACTTTGATTCATATAAATAGCGATCCGATGCTCTATGCCCCTAGTGGCGAAGCCTGGTGGGAAGTTCCTATCCCAGAAGTTTCAACTCTGGAATCAACCCAGAAGGCATATGCGAATTACAAGGAAGCCCGAAAGGTCCAGAAGCAGTACCTAGGAAAAGGCTCTAAAGAACGCGATTAAATATAATTTACTTCGCGGAATGATCGCTTGATTGACAACGAGAATTTGTCATCTTTGGGATCTGCAACCCGGAAGAAACAAATAATCTTTTTGCCATACTTCTTCTCTTCTGCGCCGGGATCGGGATAAAAGTATCCATAGGTCAACGTGGTTGGTAGATCTTTCTGGCCAGTTAGCGCACTTAACGCTGCTTTGTCACAGGCAGCGCCAGCCTCTTTCTTCGCCGCCTCTGAATCTAACTTCCTTGCTTTAAGTTTTCCGGTGTAGAAAACTTCGTAATGATGCGCATCGTTGCAACTAGTTAGATAGAGAGTTTTGTAATTTGTATCGCTCCATTTACTCGACTTAGTGGGCGCTTTATTGGCGGAGTAACATCCCAATTGCAGTTGTAGATAGAAGGTCGCCTTGCCGAGCGCCTGCGCTGGTTCTGCGCTGAGTGAGATGGTTAGCGTGAGAAGAATTAAAGCAAACTTCTTCATATCTAAGCTTTGCCAGTCCAGTTGAACTCATCAGGATTGCCCATCTGCCATCTATTTGGTCGCGATGGCGTGACCGAGAGAATGAAATTGTAGAAAGGTATTAAAAAGAACCAACCGCGTCGATCAACGTCATGCATTCGTCGTATAGAACAAGTGATTGATGGCGCTAATAAAAATAGATTCCATAACTGTCCTAGGAAATCCCCAGGAAAGAAAGCATCCAAAATACTTACCGCGAATGAGCTGACCCAAGTGAAGAGAACAAATAGCCAGAACTCGGAACGAGTGGCTGTTCCTTGGTAATCAAAGTATCGGCTCAGCGTATTTACGGGAGATTCGAGGAAGTTCGGCATACGCACAATCATATGACCTAACCCTCAACCTCACCTTTGCATTTATCTATAGCGACACGAGAGAAAAATTTAAGGGATCGGAGCAGTTGTGTTACTTCGGCACTGAGTTACTCTTTGACCCACCCAGATGGTACGGATTAGTTATTCGACTAATTCTCTCGAGAGGAGCTCCATTGTTTAAGAAATTTAAGACGATTGTTGCAGTAGTTGCTGCAGCAGGTCTGCTCGGAATCACCCTAAGTGCTTGCTCATCTTCAGAAAAAGCAATCACAGAAGCTGATTGCGGAACTGAAGGCGCATTTTGTATCGGTCTTGTAACTGATATTGGAAAAGTTGACGATAAGTCATTTAACCAATCAGCTTGGGAAGGCGCACAAGAAGCGGCTACAGCTAATAACGGTTTCGCTAAGTACGTAGAAACACAAGATCCAAAGGATTACGCAGCTAACATCGCGCTATTTGCTGATGCAGGCTACAACGCAATCGTTACAGTTGGTTTCTTGATGGCTGAAGCAACAACTGTTGCAGCTGAGAAGTACCCAGATGTTAAGTTCATCGGTGTTGATCAGTTCAATGGTGGAACTTCAGCAAACTACAGCGGATTAATTTTCCCTGAAGATAAGGCTGGCTTCATCGTCGGTTACCTCGGTGGATACCTAACTAAGACAGGAAAGACTGCAGCAATTGCTGGT
>CANHRF010000123.1 GCA_947463335.1 Actinomycetota bacterium | reverse complement strand
TCGCGAATTGAAAGACAACACGTCGCCCGTAAATATCAGAGATTTTTCCGTACAGAGGAGTTGATGCAGTCGAAGTCAACAGATATGCAGTAACTACCCAGGTGTAATGGTTAAGCCCATTAAAATCTTCAACAATACTCTTTAGCGCAGTAGAAACAATTGTCTGATCCAGGGCTGCCAAGAGCATTCCCGTCATCAATCCACTGAGGATGATCATGATCTCTTTATGGGAATGTTCTTTTACTGGACCATGGCTACTCATCGGGACCTCTCGAAGCGCTATTTTTTAGATGCAACAATAATGAGTGCATTTTTGGTAAGTTTACTCCGTGAAATCAGTTATAGCCGAAGACTTAGTAAAAACTTATCGCAACGGAGCTGTTCGTGCTCTAGATCACCTATCTCTGGATGTTGAAGAAGGCACTGTTTTAAGCGTGCTTGGTCCAAATGGAGCGGGTAAAACAACAAGTGTGCGCATTCTCGCTACTTTATTGAAGCCAGATTCAGGTCGGGCAATAGTCGGCGGAATCGATGTAATCAAGCATCCCGAGAAAGTGCGCGAAGTAATTGGCTTATCTGGTCAATATGCAGCAGTCGATGAGATTTTAACTGGCTGGGATAACTTAGTTATGTTTGGTCAGCTCTATCACTTAGGAAAGAAAGCGTCGATCGCTCGCGCCGAAGAGTTACTTGAAAGATTCTCACTTACAGATAGCGCAAAGCGCCCGATCAAGACTTACTCCGGTGGAATGCGTCGCCGTCTTGATTTAGCGGCATCGTTGATTGTTAAGCCAAAGGTGCTTTTCTTAGATGAGCCAACCACAGGACTTGACCCACGTGGTCGCCAAGAAATGTGGAGCGTTATTGAAGAGTTGGTAAAGGGTGGAGTTACTTTGCTTTTGACGACTCAATACCTCGAAGAAGCAGATCAATTGGCTGATGAAATCGCAGTTATCGATCACGGCAAAGTGATTGCACGCGGCACATCTGATGCGCTGAAGAAGCAAGTCGGTGGCGAACGTCTTGAGATCGTAGTTGAGACCCACAACATTGCTAAGACAATGGAAGTTGTCGCCGCGATTAGTGGAAATAAAGCGACCTTAGATGAAGGCCTCCGCATGATCTCTGCTCCAGTTTCAACGGGTGCTACAGCACTGATCGAAACCCTTCGCTCTTTAGATACCGCCGGAATTCACCCACTAGATGTTGGCTTAAAGCGTCCATCACTTGATGATGTTTTCCTATCTCTCACCGGCCACGCAGCTGAGGAGAAAGTCGAAGAAGAAGCCACACCTGGACGTAGAAAGAAGGCAAAGAAGTGAGCGCCTTTAAAGACACAATGATTATCACGCAACGTCAGTTGCGTTTATTAACTCGCGTTCCTGAAGTTCTCATCTTTTCAACGATCCAACCCGTGATGTTTGTGCTCTTGTTCCGTTATGTATTTGGTGGCTCGATTTCGACTGATCAACCTGGTGGGTATGTGCAACTGCTGATGCCGGGAATTTTTGTGCAGACCGTTGCATTTACGCTCGCCGGAACCGCTTCTGGTTTAGCCGAAGATATGAAGAAAGGTTTGATTGATCGCTTTAGATCACTACCTATTTCACAATCTGCGCTCGTTCTTGGTCGCACACTAGGGGATTCCTTACTAAACATCGTTGTTCTAGCGGTAATGGGAATAGCCGGATATCTCGTTGGTTGGCGACCATCATCAGGAGTGCTTAACGTTGCGATCGGTTTTATCTTCCTATTGCTCTTTGGATATGCACTTTCTTGGGTGGGAATCTTTGTTGGGCTATCAGCATCTGATGCGCGCGTTGTTCAGAACGTCAGCTTTATCGTTACTTTCCCGCTGACTTTCTTATCAAATGCTTTCGCACCAACCACGGGTATGCCACGTGCTCTGCAGTACTTTGCAGAGTGGAACCCGGTTTCGACTATGGTCGCAGGATGCCGTGAACTCTTTGGTTTAGAGAATCAATTTGGTGCAACGGCAGGATCTTTCCCAAGTGAAAATCCGCTGCTTACATCATTCTTATACATGATTATCATCATGGTGATCTTTATTCCGCTAAGCGTTAGAAAATATAAGCGCTCTGCAGATTAATAGTTAGTTGCTTCTTTAATCTCGACTTTAATCTCTTTACCATTTGGCGCGGTGTAAGAAACGGTGTCGCCGATCTTGGCACCCATCACCGCTGCGCCAAGTGGAGATTTTTCACTATAAACGCTGAGGTCTCCTGAAGCAATTTCGCGCGAACCGAGTAAGAACTTCTCTTCATCGCCGGCGATAATTGCAGTGATCACCATCCCGGGTCCGACCACGCCATCGGCGGATGCTGGGGGAGTTCCGATATGTGCATTCTCGAGCATCTGCTTTAACTGGCGGATGCGAGCTTCCATTTTTCCTTGCTCATCACGCGCTGCGTGATAGCCACCGTTCTCTTTTAAATCACCTTCGGCGCGAGCTGCTTCGATCTTGGCAGTGATTTCTTTACGGCCATCACTTTCCAGGTGTGCGAGTTCGCCGCGCAAACGATCAGCGGCTTCTTGGGTTAGCCAAGTTTGTGGGGTACTCATAAGGAGCAACGGTATACGAAGTAATTATTTAGCGCGACAGCGCACAATTGCTGCGGTAAATGGGGTAGATCGTGCGGGAATTACAGTGATCTGCTCGCTCGAGGTGCTGCCCGCGGCGATGGTTTCATCGATCTGCCCAATCACATTCTTATCTTGATCGCGCGCAGATAAAGTACAGATAACAACTTGGTTGGGGTCTGTGCGATCGATTCTGTATCTGAGAGAAATTTCTCGATCTGCAGTGACATCAAAAGAAATCAGTTCACTACGAATTGGTGGATCAGAATGATGTAGCGCTGCCCAAATCAGCCAACCTCCGCCAAGTAAGGCAAAGACGACCGCAGGTGTGACCCAACCTTTAGTTGAGCGCACTCCATAGCGGTCGTTGAAATCTAAATCCATGGCAAGATTATGGCATGCAAACAGAATTTGATATGGGTTGGTCAGGATCGCTAACAGTTCTCACCCTTTTCATCGCTGTTGCACTTTTATTGCGCAGTTTCTATAAGCGCTATCAGCGAATGAATCCTCGCAATGATGAAAACCAGAGCGATAGTTAAAAAGCTCTCCCATGGGCTAATAGTTCTTCTGATTTTCTCAGTTTTAATAGGGCTCGGAAAATGGCAGCTAGATCGTTCCGTTATTGTCAAAGAATCAAACGCTGCCGCAAAGGTGATTGATCCCAAGATCTACTCTTTAGCGGATTTGGCTACACCTACTGCACCGCTTGATTCAAGAAATGTAAATAAGAGCGTTTCCGTAAGTGGATTTTATGTTGCAAATTTCAAAGCGCCTCTGCAGGTAGATAAAGATGGAAAGGCGAGCGATTGGGAAGTTGGCTTGTTGCAGGTTGATCAATCAAACCCACTTTCCGGAATTTTAGTTGTGCGCGGACTTTGGGCAGATCGCTTAGCAAACCCTGAAGTAGCGATGTCTACCAAGATTTCACTCGTTGGAACTTTGCAACCACGTCAATACGATGATCGCGCAGATAACGAGCCGGGGGT
>CANHRF010000122.1 GCA_947463335.1 Actinomycetota bacterium | reverse complement strand
TCATATGAAGGCGGTTCCTGTCGTCCTTGATGCGCTAAATGATTTGTTAAATCTCCCCGGCTTATTTGTTTTTGGATCAAATGATTATTACGCGCCAAAGCCAAAGAATCCCCTGAAATATTTACTTCCGGGTCACGGCAAGAGGATTCACGGCGAAGATTTACCTTGGCCCGAATTAGATAAGGGTCTGCAATCTCGCGGTTGGATTAATTTAAATCGATCGCGCGCCACAATTAAAATTAAAGATACGAAAATCGAAACTCGCGGCACAGATGATGCACATCTGGAATTTGATGATTACTCACTTGTCGCTGGCAAACCAGGTCCCTGTGATATTGCAATCGGAGTAACCCACGCACCATATTTAAGAATTCTCGAAGGAATGTCTAATGATGGTCTAGATGCGATCTTTGCGGGACATACACACGGCGGACAAGTGCGTTTACCTTTGCCGGGCGGTTCGCGCGCGTTAACAACAAATTGCGATCTACCAACTTGGCGAGCTCGAGGTTTGACGAAATTTGGCGCTGAACCTTATTTACATGTTTCTGCTGGAATGGGAACTAGTCCCTTTGCAAGAATCAGAGTTGCTAGTCCGCCAGAAGTAAGTTTGGTAACGCTTACTTCAAAGCAGCAATATCAGCGTCAACCATAAGTTCGGCTAACTCTTTCCAATGAGTCTTCGCCTTCCAGCCTAAAGCTTTTTCGGCTTTAGAAGGATCACCAATTAGCGCATCAACTTCTGTTGGACGAATGTACTTCTTATCGGTTTCGACATGGTCTTGCCAATTCAATCCAGCGCGAGCAAAAGCCGCTTCAGCAAAGTCCTTTACCGTTGCACCGACTCCGGTGGCGACGACGTAATCTGATGGCTTATCTTGTTGCAACATTAGCCACATTGATTCGACATATTCTTTGGCGTAACCCCAGTCACGCACGGCGGTGAGGTTTCCGAGAAATACTTTCTCTTGCTTGCCCGCTTTAATAGCGGCAACTGCACGTGTGATTTTACGAGTTACGAAAGTTTCACCGCGTCGTGGAGATTCGTGATTAAATAAAATTCCGTTGGTGGCGTGCATCCCGTAACCATCGCGGTAATTAACTGTGCACCAGTAAGCCATCAACTTTGCAGCGGCGTATGGTGATTGTGGGCGGAACATGGAAAGTTCATTCTGGGGTGGCGGAGTTGAGCCATAAAGCTCTGACGTCGATGCTTGATAGAAGCGGGTATCGACATCTGCTGAGCGAATAGCTTCCAGCAAACCGACTGCGCCAACGGCATCTACTTGACCTGTGTACTGAGGCATAGTGAAAGAAACTTGAACGTGTGACTGTGCGCCGAGGTTGTAAACCTCAGTTGGTTTGATGTCGCGGATTAGGTTGGTTAGCCCAACGCCATCGATTAAATCGCCGTAATGCAAAAAGAGCTTTGGGTTCTTATCGTGTGGATCTTGATAAATATGATCGATACGTGATGTGTTAAAAGTTGAAGAGCGACGAATCAAGCCGTGTACTTCATATCCCTTAGCAAGCAAGAACTCAGCAAGGTACGAACCATCTTGTCCGGTGACTCCGGTGATGAAGGCAACTTTTCTACTCATCGTCGACTTACTCCCTTTGCAGTTGCATCGATGTACCACTCGATGGTTGAAGCAATTCCATCTCTCAGCGAGATTGCAGGTTCCCAACCTAGCGACTTAACCTTTGTAACATCAAGAACCTTACGCGGTGTTCCATCAGGTTTCGATGAATCCCAAGCGATTTCTCCCTTAAATCCAGCAAGATCGGCTACGAGTTCAGCAAGCGCTTTGATTGTTAGATCTTCTCCGCTACCAATATTTAAGTGTTGTGCTGAATCAAATTTTTCACCCGCCATAACAACAGCTGCGGCTAGGTCATCTACGTGAAGGAATTCCCGCTTCGGTGATCCAGTACCCCAAAGTGTTTCTTTGGCGCGGCCTTCGGAAGTTGCTTCAACAAAACGACGAATAAACGCTGGCAATACATGTGAGCCCTGTAGCTCAAAGTTATCGCCTGGACCATAAAGGTTCGTCGGCATCAACGAAATCCACTTACGGTCATACTCTTTGCGGAAAGATTTGATTAACTCAATACCAGCGATCTTTGCGATCGCGTATGCAGAATTAGTTTCTTCTAGAGGCCCAGTCAGCAAATACTCTTCTTTAATCGGTTGAGCGCAATCACGTGGATAAATGCAACTGGATCCAAGAAATATGAACTTTTCTACATCAGCAGCATGCGCTGCTTCCATTAAATTACTTTGGATTCGAATATTGTCAGCTAAGAATTCCACTGGGTAAGCATTATTGGCACCAATTCCGCCAACTTTTGCCGCTGCATCTACAACTAGCGTCGGCTTGGCTTTCTTGATGAAAGCGATTGTGGCATCACGATCTAAGAGATCACAGACGCTGCGATTTACACCAATTACCTGCTCGCCGTTTTTTTCGTAGGCGCGAACAATTGCCGAACCGGCAAGACCTGTGGCACCTGCGACGACGATGGTCATGCAGTTGAGTCTACAGGCGGCTTGTTAATGAATTAGCGAGTGAATTCAGCAGCTACGAGTTCTGCTATTTGTGCAGTATTTAACGCTGCACCTTTTCGCAAATTATCTCCGCAGACAAATAAATCGATTGATTTTGGGTCATCCAAAGACTGACGCACGCGGCCGACCCAAGTTGGGTCAGTGCCTACGACATCTGCCGGTGTTGGGAATTCCTTCTTCTCTGGGTTGTCATAAAGCATCACGCCTTCCGCTTTCGCTAGGGCAGATTGCGCCGCTTTGCGAGTGACAACCTTTGAGAATGTGGCGTGCACTGTGAGCGAATGTGTAGTGATAACAGGAACGCGTACACAAGTAGCTGAAACCTTTAGCTTTGGCATACCCAGAATCTTCCGTGATTCATTGCGAACTTTGAGTTCTTCAGATGAATACCCATCTTCCTTCAATGAAC
Organism: Actinomycetota bacterium; assembly: GCA_947463335.1. Next base: position 675 of record CANHRF010000122.1, on the reverse strand, counting down.
CCGCCCAAGGAACAACGTTCATCGCCAATGGCGCAGGGAATGGACCTAGATCCTTGATTACTGCGCGAAGATCTTTTGCAACGGAACCAAGGTTCTTGCCGGCAACTTTAGAAATTTGATCGTGCAGAGCATCGATTCCTGGTTGTCCGGCTCCTGATGCTGCTTGGTAAGAAGATACGACTAACTCTTTTAGACCAAATTTCTTATTTAGCGCGCCCATTGCAACAATCATTGAAAGAGTCGTGCAATTTGGGTTAGAGATAATTCCCTTTGGACGGTTCTTAATTTCTTTTGGGTTTACTTCTGGAACAACCAATGGAACTTTCTTATCCATACGGAATGCACCTGAGTTATCGACAACGATTGCGCCACGCTTGGCGGCGATTGGCGCCCACTCGGCAGAAATTTCATCGGGCACATCGAACATCGCGATGTCGATACCGTCGAATGCTTCAGGAGAAAGTGCAACAACAGTTAACTCTTCGCCACGGCAGGTTAGCTTCTTGCCGGCGCTGCGAGCTGATGCGATTAAGCGAATCTCACCGTAAACATTTTTACGCTTACTTAAAATATCGAGCATTACGGTGCCAACGGCACCTGTCGCGCCGACTACTGCGAGTGATGGAAGTTTCTTGCTCTTTTTCTTACTCATCGTCCTGATCCTCCATATACAAC
>CANHRF010000121.1 GCA_947463335.1 Actinomycetota bacterium | reverse complement strand
TTGGCGTTAAACCAGATCTAATTACTCTTGCTAAATCAATCGGCGGCGGACTTACTCTCGCGGCATTTGGTGGAAAAAAGCAGTACATGGATTTTGTAACCAACGGAAAGATGGCGCACTTCGGTACTTTCAACGGTAATCCGCTAGCAATGGCCGGAATCAGAGCCGTCGATAAAATTTGTACTGCCGAAACTCTTGCCGCTGCTGAAGCGCTTAACCAACAAGCACTTGAGCGCATCTCAGAGATTATTGATGAGTACCAACTTCCAGCGCATACCGTCGGTTTCGGCGTAAAGGGCTGTATTACTTGGTCAACAACGCCGGTTCGCAACTATCGCGATTACAAAGCGACAGATTTTGCAGTAGCTGAACTCTCTTGGCTCTGGTCACTAAATCGCGGAATCATCACGCCTCCGGGGCTAGATGAGCAGTGGTTGATCAGTTTGGCTCACGGACAGAAAGAAATCGACATCTTGGTTGAAGATTTCCGTTCGCTTGCTGCAGCTCTGCGCAGTTAATCAATAGCCACAACGAAGTCGGCGCGATTACGGCCACGTTCGATTAACTTTGCGTTGACTTCATCTGTGCCTTTCGCCCAGGCTTTGGCAGCTTCTGGATCTTTACCGTAGGCAATATGGCGGGAAATTAGTCGGGCAATTCGCTTGTCATCATCAACATCAACCATCCAACTCTCATCGAGCAGATCATTAAGCACTTCCCAGCCACCATCATCGTGCAGCAAGTAATTACCTTCAATGATTACTACCTTGGTGGCAGAAGTTACGACTCCTTGGGCGGCGATTGATTCTTCAATAGCCCGATCAAAAATTGGGTAATAAATATTCTGAGTTTGTTCGGAGCGAATTCGCTTTACAAGTGATGTGAAGCCAGCAACATCAAAGGTATCGGGAGCGCCTTTGCGGTCTGCTCGCTTTAGATCCTTCAAGACTTTATTACTTAAGTGGTAGCCATCCATTGGAACAACAGTTACAAACTCTTTAGGAAGCTTGGCCATCAAATATTTAGATAAAGTGGATTTTCCTGCACCGGGCTTGCCAATTATTCCGATTAAGACGCGCTCGGTGGTTTTTTCGAGGTGGTTCTGAATTCGGGCAAGTGCCGCCTCTTGGCTAGCTAATTGATCAGGCATTTTTCAAGTTTAGCGCTTGTGCGAAGGCGATTACTAGGGGATTATAAATTCATGATCAAAAATGGAATCATTAATGGCGACCTCGCATCCTTATTGGCGCGCTTTCGTCACGTAAATACCATTGCAATTGTTGATGGACCCTTCCCTACTTACCCAAATGTAGAAACAATTGATTTGGCTCTGGTTATGGGAACTCCCACAGTTTCTCAGGTACTAGATGCGATTTTGCCCCACCTTGATTTAACTGGAATGTACTTAGCTGCTGAGTTTGAAGCGAAAGTCGATGCCGCAACAGTTGCTGAGTATAAAAAGCATCACGGTGGTCTTAAGACAACGGTGATTCCTCACGAGGAGTTTAAAGTTAAAGTCGGAGAGACTTTAGGAATTATCCATACCGGCGATGCTGTTCCTTACAGCAGCGTTATTTTGCGATCAGGCTGAAATCAATCTCTTCTAACTTCGGATAAGAAGATTGCGCGCCTTTGCGCGTCACGCTCTTTGTGGCACAGTCGATACCAAATTGAACTGCGCTCTCTTCGCTTGCACCTGATCCAATTGCTGCGGCAAAGGCTCCGATAAAGCAATCGCCAGCGCCCGTTGTATCAATTGCGCTAACTTTTTTTGCGGTAAATCTCTTTACTTTTCCATCCGTGGTTACGAGCGCTGCGCCTTCGCTTCCCAAGGTAACGATGGTGCGACCTTTTCTGCGAAGTGAGGCGATTACCTCATCTGTGTCCGGTGTGCGGTGAGCGCTATCAAGTTCGGCAAATTCAATTTCATTAGGGATCAACCAATCGGTTAACTCCAGCAAGTCATCAGTAAGCGGTTGGTATGGAGCCGGATTTAAAATTGTGGTGATCCCGAGTTCTTGCGCGGTACGAAATGCAGCAAGCGTTACTTCCTGAGGAATTTCGCATTGTGCAATCAAGACGCTGACGTTCTCTAACTTCTTTACCTGATCAATCGCATCCTGCGGCGTTAATTTAAAATTAGCACCTGGAACTATTGAAATTCGATTCTGTCCTTGGCCATCAACCCAGATGTGAGCAACTCCGGTGTGAGTATCAAGGCGCAAGACAGATGTTGTATCCATCTGACAGTTCTTGAAATTTTCTAAGCTCTCATCACCGAAACCATCGTTGCCAATACCTGTAATCATTGAAACTTTCGCACCTGTGCGCGCCGCCATCACCGCTTGATTGGCTCCTTTGCCGCCGAATCCTGTTGTGAAACTCTCACCGAATCTAGTCTCACCTGCCGCTGGCAGGATGTCGGCATAGACAGTTAAATCCATCATGGTGCTGCCGATTACGGCAATCTTGGTATCTGCAAAGCTATTCATATTTAGATCGCAACTTCCGAACGAGATTCATGTGACTTCATTGCTGCAGCAAATGCCTTGTGCGAATCAATTACTTCTTCAATCGATGCACAAGCGAAACGATCGCCCAGTTTGCCTTCGCGTTCTGCAAAGTAAGCAGCCCACATTTGCAATAGCGCATCAGGAAAACCAAATTCAAATATATGTCCGGTGATTACTGGCCAATTCGTGACGTGGCCGGGTTGAATCTCTGACCAGATCTGCTCACCGTTCTTTAGAGCGAAGGTGTGATAAACCGCTGGATTCTTAGTACTAAAGCGAACTCCACCAGTCATTCCGAGCGCGCTAAAAAAGAAGGTATTGCTCTCACCTGGTGCAATTCGCTTCATCTCCCAGAACATCGGAAATTCACGATCACTGCCCGGATTCTTTGCGCGCAACGCGAGAACTGCGTTATCGAAAGTATCGCAAGGAAATTGCTCTCCATTTGCGCCTTCGCGGTGAGTGACTATGTCATCTAAAATTGCAAAGACCTTTGTTGGTTTATATCCCAAGCGCAAAGGAATATGTGCCGCGTGCATTCCAAGATCACCCAGGACTCCAATATCTCCGCAGAATTTACGTTGACGCTTCCAATTAATCTTCTTTTTCCGATCAATATCTGATGAATGCAGAAGCCCTGAACGCACCTCGACGATTTCTCCGAGGTTTCCAGATAAAACCTCGCGAACCGCTGCTTGTGCACCTGGATAGAAAGGAAGTTCGCTGGATACTCGAACGAAGTTCTTCTTGCCAACCAGCGCAGCAGCGATCTTCTCTGCCGCAACTAAGTCAATACCGAATGGTTTTTCACCTAAGAAATCTTTACCTGAATTTATCGCTGCAATATAGATATCTTCGTGCAGATTGTGCGGTACTGCAATGTAAACAACATCTACATTTGGACTGGCCAATAGCTCTTTGTAATTACTGTAAGACTCAGCAACACCAGCGTTGGTAAAGAACTCTCTGACCGAATCTGAGGTATCTGCAATTGCAGTTACTACCGGACGAATTGGATGATCAATTAGAGCATCCCATCGCCCTACGAGCGCTAGTAATTCGCGGCCCATTAGGCCGCCGCCGATGATTCCGACTCTAACTAGCTTTTGTGTAGACATATCAAGCGTTAACAATCTTTAACGCATCAGCGGCAGATGTACCTTTATGCAGCATTGC
>CANHRF010000120.1 GCA_947463335.1 Actinomycetota bacterium | reverse complement strand
CCACCCACCAAGACGCCGATCGCTGCTCCCCCAATTATGGTGGCGATATTTACGGTTGTGCCGAATCCAACGAACATAGCGCTCACAATAGAGGATCAAAGCGGATATTTAGAGATATAAAAGTTACCTTTGCTATAAACTCACGAAATGCCAGGATCTTCGCGCTTCCAGAACCTGATCTCTCATCTGCGCCCGCACAAAACGGTGCCGATCACGCCTTGGCGCGCTAAACATCTTTGGGATCTTTCTTTTTCTAGAACCCTCATTCTTTTCTTCGGACTAGCTCTCTTTGGACTTGGCGATTCGTTGGTAGTGCAATCTAATTTAGGAAATGCACCTTGGACTGTCTTTGCACAAGGTCTGAGCCTTAAGACTGGACTAAGTATTGGATGGGCAACCTTCTTTACCGGATTTGTAGTTCTTCTCATTTGGATACCACTTCGCGAACGTCCCGGATTTGGAACATTTGCCAATATCGTAATAATTTCTGCTTCGATTCAAATTGGTGTGGAACTATTTCCTCTTCAAAGCACGCTGTTTGGTGGAATAGCTTCCGCACTTGTAGGAATTGCAATGGTTGGAATTGGATCTGCGCTCTATATAACTTGTGGGCTAGGACCAGGTCCTCGCGATGGGGCTATGACAGGGATTCATCATCGAACGGGCATCCGCGTCGGCAGAGTCCGCATGGGCATTGAAGTATCCGTCCTGATCATTGGCGCTCTTTTGGGCGGAAAAATTGGTCTAGGAACCGCCCTCTTTGCGCTCCTGGTAGGTCAATCGGTGGCAATTTCCTTTGGAGTTTTAGCGCGCCTTACCTCAAAGTAGCCTGAGAATCCGTTTAAATCAGCACATCCCTCGGTCTGTGAGCCGTCATTTCACACGGGGTCGCAAACACCCCCGTTAACAAAATTAGAAGGGTATGTCATGCTCGATAGTTATTTCAAAATATCGCAACGTGGTTCATCCATTGCTCAAGAAGTTCGTGGCGGCGTCGTCACCTTCTTTACTATGGCTTACATCGTTGCTCTCAATCCACTGATCCTCGCAACAACCGATGGAACCGGTGCATTTATTGGCGGTGGAGATAGAACAAACGCCATCATCATAGTCGCAGCCGGAACTGCACTGATTGCCGGATTACTCACAATGCTTATGGGAGCGGTTGCAAACTTTCCGCTCGCTTTAGCAACTGGCCTTGGGTTAAATACCTTTGTTGCAGTATCAATTGCAAAGAATGCAACTTGGGCACAAGCTATGGGCCTCGTTGTTCTTGAAGGTTTCATAATCCTAATTCTGGTGCTCACCGGATTCCGAGTTGCTGTTTTCAAGGCAATTCCTTCAGCGTTAAAGGTTGCGATCTCAGTAGGTATCGGTCTCTTTATCGCCCTAATTGGTCTCGTTGACGCGGGTTTCGTTCGCCGTACCCCTAACGTTGTCTGGTCAAGCACAAACTCAAAGCCATCAGCGGTTCCATTGGAACTCGGCGATGGTGGTCAGTTAGTTGGATGGCCGATTGTGGTCTTTACCTTTGGTCTCTTGCTGACGATTGGTCTAATGGTTCGCAAGATAAAGGGCGCAATTCTTATCGGAATTGTTACCTCAACTGTTCTTGCTTTGATTCTTGAAGCTCAATTTAAAATTGGAAACAGCTTTATCAGTCCAACCGAATCAAACCCACGTGGCTGGGGACTTAATACACCATCGCTTCCTAAGGGCGCTGATGGTTCGCTTAATCTCACTGACACCCCGCGCTTTGACACCTTAGGTTTAGGTTTCGAAGATATCTTCGGCGCATTTACTAATCCAAAGACTGGAATGTTGGCAGCGCTACTGCTCGTCTTTACCCTATTGCTCGCAGATTTCTTTGACACTATGGGAACAATGACAGCGATCGGCAATCAAGCTGGCTTGACCGATTCTTCCGGAAACATTGAAGGCGCAAATCGAATCCTGATCGTCGACTCAGTCGCTGCTGCTGCTGGTGGCGCTGCTGGTATTTCATCAAATACTAGCTACATTGAATCAGCATCTGGCGTTGGTGAAGGCGCAAGAACTGGATTGGCTTCAATAGTCACAGGAATCCTCTTCCTACTCACTACCTTCCTGGCACCGCTAGTTGCAGTCATTCCTTACGAGGCGGCAACACCTGCGCTAATCGTCGTAGGTTTCTTAATGATGTCTCAGGTTAAGAACATCAACTGGGATGATCTAGGTATCGGAATCCCAGCGTTTCTAACAATTATCCTGATGCCATTTACCTACAACATCTCCGTAGGTATCGGTGCAGGATTTGTGACACACGTGGTCATCCGCTATATCCAAGGCCGTCGTAAAGAAGTACATCCATTACTTCTTCTCGTCGCCGGGCTATTTATGGTCTACTTCTTAGCTTCACCAATAAATAGTTGGATCGGATAGTTATCTAACGTTTGAAAGCAACGCCCCACAGGAAACTGTGGGGCGTTGCTCTTTATAAGCGCCAATTAACTGGATCTATACCTGAATCTAAAAGCAGTTGATTCGCCCGAGAGAATGGCTTTGAACCGAAGAAGCCGCGGTAGGCGGAGAGCGGACTCGGATGTGCCGAGGTAATCAATTTATCGTCCGAAAAATGTCGGCTTAACTCTTGTGCATTTGCACCCCAGAGAATTCCGACTCTTCCCGCTCGAGCCAACTTCTGGACGCAAGAATCGGTAAATTCTCGCCAACCAGCGTTTACATGCGAATTACTCTCACCGGTGCGACAGGTAAGGCTGCGGTTTAATAGAACAACCCCTTGATCTGACCAAGGAGTTAAATCTCCGGATACTGGCGAAGGGATCTGGAGATCTGAACTCAACTCCTTAAAAATATTCTTTAGTGTGGGAGGAAATTTAGAGAGTTCTGCAGGAATAGCGAATGCTAAACCAACGGGATGGGTTGGGTTTGGATATGGATCCTGTCCAAGAATCAAGACTTTAGAAAGTGCAAAGTCATCGGAAAGCGCACGCATTACTAGGCCAGCGCTTGGTAAGAAATTCTCTCTTGATACTCGTTCCTCGATCTCATCGAGAAGATCTAACTCAGAATCCAGTACTTCACGCCAAGAAGGATGCAACTGCTCACGAAAAGTCATGAACTTCGCGCAAAGAATCTTCCATTTGCTCCGCTAACTTCGATATTAATCCCGAAGACCGCGCTCATATGCTCAGTAGTTATCACTTCAGCGACAGGGCCGGAGACCGCGATCGTGCCATCTTTAATGATCAGGGCGTGCGTAGTTCCAATCGGAATCTCTTCTATGTGATGTGTGACGATAATGCTCGCTGGCGCTAATGGATCCGTAGAAAATTCAGAGAATCTGCGAAGTAGATCTTCTCGTCCGCCTAAATCAAGGCCCGCCGTTGGCTCATCTAAGAGAAGTAACTCAGGGTCTGCCATCAATGCTCGTGCGATCTGCACTCTCTTCTTTTCACCATCGCTCAGACTGAAATAACGGCGTTCCGCGAGATCACGAACACCAAAGGTAGTAAGTAGAGCGATCGCACGCGATTCATCCCAAAGATCGTAATCTTCGTTCCATCGCCCTAAGACTGCATATGCTGCGGTCAATACAACATCACGAACAAACTCATCATCTGGAATATCCTCAGATGTCAGCGTCGCGCAAACTCCAATGCGTGTTCGCAACTCAAATAAATCAACTCTCCCCATTTCCTGCTCCAGGATTTTTACTGTTCCTGCAGTCGGAAAAATTCGAGTAGCTAAGAT
>CANHRF010000119.1 GCA_947463335.1 Actinomycetota bacterium | reverse complement strand
GGCTCTGACCCTTCTTTAACTCCCAGCGCACCTGTACAGCTTCCGGGTCTTAGCGATGGACCGCACCTGGCTTATTCACTTCAGTGGGTCTTCTTCGCTGGATTAGTTATTTATGGTCGCATATTAATTCGGCGCGGTCAGATCTTGACGCGCAAAGAGCTCTGAATAAAGCCCGCCAGAACGCACTAGTTCTTCGTGCTTTCCTCGTTCACGGATAACTCCGCCATCTAGAACGATAATTTGATCTGCGTTCATTACCGTACTTAAACGGTGCGCAATCACAATGCTCGTTCTACCTTGTAAAGCATTTCCTAGAGCGCGTTGGACTAACTCCTCATTCTCGGAATCCAAATGCGCTGTTGCCTCATCTAAAATTACGATGCTCGGTGATTTAAGAAGCAGTCTCGCGATCGCTAAACGTTGCTTCTCTCCTCCTGAGAGTCTGTGTCCTCTTTCGCCGACCATGGTTTCAAGTCCGTTAGGAAGTGATGCAATCAGATCCCAGATTTGTGCGCTCTGGCAAGCAGATTTCATCTCATCAAAAGTGGCATCTGACTTTGCATACTTGAGATTGGCGGTGATCGTGTCGTGGAACAAATGAGAATCCTGCATTACTACCCCGATGGAATCACGAAGCGATGAGAGCGAAAGATCGCGCAGATCGCTTCCATCTATCGTGATTGCACCTTCCGTTACATCGTAAAGACGCGGCAAGAGGGCGCTGATTGTTGTCTTACCGGCGCCCGATGGCCCGACTAAGGCAGTCACAGTTCCCGGAGCAGCTGTGAAAGTGATCCCCTTGAGGATTTCATCGCTCTCACGAATCTCAATTGCTGATGTGGATTCCAATGATGCAAGTGAGATCTGCTGTGCGTTTGGATATGTGAAATGAACGCCCTTAAATTCAATCGCCGGAGTTTTACTCTTCAGCGTTACAGGATTTGCCTTCTCTGTGACCATCGGCTCTAGGTCTAAAACTTCAAAGACACGTTCGAAGGAAACTAGCGCACCCATTACATCAACGCGCACAGTTGCTAGCGCTACCAGCGGACCGTACAAACGGGCTAAGAGCGTAGTAATTGCGATCAAGCTTCCGACGGTTATCGCTCCATCTATAGCGAGATGTCCACCAATTCCATATGCGATAGCAGTAGCTAGCGCAGCGATGCTGATCAGCGCGATAAAGAAGAAGGTGTTGAGCATCGCCATTGAGATGCCGATATCTGCCACGCGACGCGCTTTCTTCTTAAAGACTTGAGACTCCTGATCAAGATCTCCATAAAGCTTTACGAGAAGGGCACCCGAAACATTGAAGCGCTCTGTCATAGTCGATGACATCTCTGCATTGATCTCAAAAGAGTCGCGGGTATAGCCCTGTAGGCGCGCACCGATCCATTTAGTCGGAGCGAGAAAGATCGGCAATAGAAGAAGCGAGGCAATAGTTATCTGCCAGCTGAGTGCAAGCATGGTTCCAACTACCAAGATCAGAGTAAGAACGTTGCTGATAATTCCCGAGAATGTTGAAGTGAAGGCTCGCTGTGCTCCGATCACATCGGAGTTAATTCGCGTTATCAGCGCACCGGTCTGAGTCCTAGTAAAGAATGCGATTGATTGCTCCTGCACGTGGCGAAAGACTTGGGATCTGAGGTCATAAATCAAACCTTCACCGATCTTTGCGGAGATCCAGCGAATCACAATATTTATGACAGCAGAGAAAATCGCAAGTAAAGCAACCGCAATCGCCATGGTTGTAACAACCGAGCGATCCTTAGGAATCACACCCTGATCAATTAATTCGCGAAGTAGAAGCGGAGTTGCGATTGTTAAGACTGCATCCGCAACAAGACAGAAGAGAAAGAGAAGAAAAGTTGATTTGTAAGGATCGGCGTAAGAGAAGATCCGCTTTAAGGTTCCGGGGCGGAGCTTGGCATTCTTTACAGATTGATCAGAACTTAAGGTTCTCAGCGCCATCCAGCCAGCGTGCATGGACACTTGTAACCCCGATTCGTAAAGTTGAAAACCTTAAACTGTGAAACCAAGCGCGCGTAACTGTTCACGCCCGTCATCAGTGATCTTATCTGGACCCCAAGGTGGCATCCACACCCAATTAATCTTCACATCTGATGTAAGCGGCGCAAGCGCTTGACGAGTCTGATCTTCGATCACATCTTGCAATGGGCAAGCTGCAGAAGTTAACGTCATATTCAACACCGCAATATTGTTCTCATCGACCATTACATCGTAGATCAAACCTAGATCGACAACATTTATACCTAATTCAGGGTCAACGACATCCTTCATCGCCTCTGTTACATCATCAACTGCAGCAACCATCATTGACCTCTCTATCGGTTCTTTATTCTAGTTTAGATTTGGCTTGAGCTTGAACACTTGCATCTTTAAAGGCCATCCAGCCTAGAAGCGCGCACTTTATACGCGCTGGGTATTTGGATACTCCGGCTAGCGCTATGGCATCTTCCAATACATTCTCATCACCCGCGACTGTGCCTTTGCTCTGCATCAGTGCAACGAAGTGATCGAAGATTGAGTAAGCCTCGCTTACCTTCTTGCCGATCAAGAGCTCGGTGAGAATAGAAACGCTGGCTTGCGAAATGGAACATCCAACGCCATCCCAGGAAATATTGGTAACTACGCCGTCAACGATCGTTAGATTTAAATCGATCTCATCGCCGCAAGACGGATTAACGTGATGGACTTGTGCATCGAAAGTCGCAGATAACTTCTTATTCTGTGGATGTTTGTAATGATCCAAAATCACTTCTTGATAAAGGTTATCTAGCTGCATTAGGCGAAGTATTTCTGTGCATCGCGTACACCCTCAACAAGAGCATCGATATCTTCAAAGGTGTTATATAAATAGAAAGATGCCCGAGTTGTTGCTGCAACCCCCATCTTTCTTGTAAGCGGCCAAGCGCAGTGATGGCCGGTACGCACTGCAATTCCTGAGTTATCTAAGAACTGGCCTAGGTCGTGCGGATGTATCGCTCCCAAAGTAAATGAGACCGCTCCCCCGCGTAACTTCATATCTGTTGGTCCGACTATTTTCAGATCTTCGATCTCCAATAACTTAACTATCGCGTATTCAGTGAGGGCGATCTCATGGTTATGAATCTTCTCCATTCCGATCTTTCTTAAGTAATCTAACGCCACACCCAAGCCCACGATCTGCGCCATATTTGGTACACCCGGTTCAAATTTACGTGGCGCTGGCGCCCAAGTCGCATCAGTCATTGTGACGCTTTCAATCATTGAGCCGCCAAAGAGAAAGGGTGGAAGTTCTGCCAGAAGCTCGGCACGACCCCAGAGAACTCCAACTCCAGTGGGTCCAACTGATTTGTGTCCGGAGAAGACTAGAAAATCGATATCTAAATCTGCAACGTTTACCGGCATATGTGGAACAGATTGACACGCATCCAGAATAAAGATTGCACCAACTTCGTGTGTTCTCTTTATTAACTCACCTAATGGATTGATTGTGCCAAGCACATTGGATTGATGAGTGAGCGCAACGATCTTGGTGCGGTTGGTAATGACTTGATCTATGTTGGAAAGATCTAAACGTCCGCCCGCATCTACTTCAAACCACTTCAACAAGGCTCCAGTACGTTGAGCGAGTTGTTGCCAAGGAATTAAATTGGCGTGATGTTCCATCTCAGAGATGACAATTTCGTCGCCTGGATTGAGATGGAACTTATTGCCGACCGGTGAATTGCCGATTGAATAAGCAATCAGGTTTAACGCTT
>CANHRF010000118.1 GCA_947463335.1 Actinomycetota bacterium | reverse complement strand
GGCGTAATTACTCTGCTTGATCAGTTTGATAATTTGAAAGAGAAAGGTGCGCGCGGTGTCAGCCCGCACACTGTTCCAATGTTGATGCCCAATGGTCCAGCGGCAAATGTTGGCCTTGAGCTGCAAGCCAAAGCTGGTGTGCATACTCCAGTGAGCGCCTGCGCATCAGGTGCGGAAGCAATTGGTTATGCACTCGAAATGATCAGATCTAATCGCGCCGATGTAATTGTTAGCGGTGGGGTCGAAGCCGCTATTCACCAGTTGCCGATGGCGGGCTTTGCCGCGATGAAGGCGCTTTCTACTCGTAACGATGCACCAGAACGTGCATCACGACCTTACGATGCCGATCGTGATGGTTTTGTACTCGGCGAAGGCGGCGGAATTTTAGTTTTGGAAGAGTACGAACACGCCAAAGCGCGTGGTGCAAAAATTTATTGCGAGCTAGTCGGCCAGGGTCTTTCATCTGATGGATATCACATCGCCGCACCGGATCCTGAAGGAGCGGGAGTTCAGCGCGCCATTAAATTCGCGCTGCAAGATGCGAAGCTTTCCACTAAGGATATCGTCCATTTAAATGCACACGCTACTTCGACTCCGGCAGGAGATGTTGCTGAAGCTAATGCGCTTCGTTTAGCGCTCGGTAAAGATTCTGATCACGTTGCAGTATCCGCAACAAAGTCAATGACTGGTCATTTACTTGGTGGCGCGGGAGCAATTGAATCTGTCTTTATCGTAAAGGCGCTGCAAGAACGCTTGGCTCCTCCAACAATTAATATTGAGAACTTAGATCCTGCTGTGACAATTGATGTGGTGCGCGATCAACCGCGTCAATTGCCAGCGGGACAGATCGCTGCGCTCAATGATTCTTTTGGTTTCGGCGGCCATAACGTTGTATTGGCTTTCGCAACTCTATAAACTCATTTTTATGGTCCACACCGAGGTCGACCCGCAAGATCCACAAGTAAGAATTAAACGCTTACTTGATCCAGGTACAGACACCCTTTTAGTCGAACGCACAAATTGCGGAATGATCGCTGCCACTGGTTCGATAAAAGGAAATAAAGTCGTTGTCTTTGCATCTGATGCCACAATAAAGAGCGGTGCACTTGGTGTTGATGGTTCTCACGTCATTGTTAGCGCATACCGAGAAGCAATGGCGAAACAATTGCCAATTATAGGTATTTGGCATTCTGGTGGTGCGCGCTTAAGTGATGGCGTTTCATCTTTAAATGCCTTTGGCGAAGTCTTCCAAGCGATGATTCTGGCAAGCGGTCGAATTCCTCAACTCTCACTTGTTCTTGGACCGACTGCCGGCGGCGGTGCATATGGTCCAGCGCTAACCGACATTGTTGTTCTTGCCCCTGAAGGGCGCATCTTTGTGACAGGACCTGATGTCGTTAAATCTGTCACCGGCGAAGATGTTGATATGGCTTCCCTTGGTGGCCCAGAAGCCCACAGCAAAAACAGTGGAGTTGCACACGTTATTGCTAAGACAGAGCAAGAAGCATTTGATGAGATTCGTGATGTGACCGCGTTGCTTGCAAACCAAGGCCATATGGATACCGACCTTAAGGATTTAGATTTATCGATTTTTGTTCCAGCGGTAACAAAGCGTAGTTATGAAGTCCATCCCTTGATTGATGCAATTTTAGATTCAGATGGCGAAAAGTTAGAACTGCTTCCTGTCTGGGCTGAAAATATGACCACGGTCTTAGGAAGATTTGGTGGTCGCACCGTGGGTGTTATTGCCAACAACCCGGCACATATCGGCGGAGTTTTAGATTCTGCCGCAGGCGAGAAAGCAGCGCGCTTTGTCCGCACCTGTGATGCCTTTGGAATTCCTTTAATTGTTATTGCAGATGTAACCGGTTTTCTTCCTGGAGCGGGCCAAGAATGGGAAGGCGCAGTTCGTCGCGGCGCAAAGTTATTGCACGCATTCGGTGAAGCTGTTGTGCCCCGGGTTACTTTGATTACGAGACGGGCTTATGGCGGTGCATTTGTGGCAATGAACGCGAAATCGCTGGGTGCAACGAGAGTATTTGCTTGGCCAGGTGCAGAAGTTTCTGTGATGGGCGCAGTTGCTGCAGTGCGGGTGCTGCACCGTCGCATATTGGCCGATCTTGCACCTGAACAACGTGAAGCGATGGAGTTAGAACTTGCAGCAGAACACGACAAGGTCTCTGGTGGCGTGTTAAAGGCCGTTGAAATTGGTGCAGTAGATGAAATTATTGAGCCAATTAATACTCGCTCTGCACTTGCTCGCGCCTTAGCTGCTGCCCCAAATCGTCGCGGCGCACACGGAAATATTCCGCTTTAGTTTTTATATCTCTCGTTTACATAATCTTTCGGCAGATCAGTTTCGTGTCCATCAGGGACGCCGATGCGATCAATAATCGCTTCATAGCCCGGATACTTACCCGCTAATTCAGATTTGGTTACACCGCGAAAACAAGTTGCGGTAAAACCTGGTGACATTGTGCAAGCAAAGAGCGCCCATTGCCCACCAGGAGCAACTTCTCCGGCTTGAATTACTCCCGCTTTAATCGTGTGTTGCATTACTTGGCCAGCTGCGATATCCCGACCTAGAGTGATTGTGCGCGCAGTGCCATCGCTATGGAATTCATATAAAGCGATTGGATCGCCTTCATAGAAATGCCAGACCTCATCAAATTCCAGAACGTGAGTAGTAGATGCGCTTACCGGATCGCTCTTATATAGACCTAAGCCTGCAGTGCCGGCAGGTCCACCCGCAGCGGTTTTGGCTTCCGATATATATGTATTTATAAAGTAGGTGCCCTCGACCGGCAGAGGTTTCATCCCAAAATAGGCGATTAACTCCTGCGCGCGTGACATTTTCTAACTGGTTAGTTCTTTACGTTAAAGGTAACTGAAACAGTTGAAGTAACTGTCTTCTTTATCGTGGTTGTGTCATAAGCGCCACCATCAGAAGTCATTGTTGAATCCGGAGTCGTTACCTGGAAAACACCACTCTTCACGCTCGTGACTGCTCCAACGCTGCCACCGACTGCCTTCGTAATTGCTTCAGCGCGAACCTTCGCATCTTTCATCGCTTCTTCAAGTAATTTTGGGCGAAGTTCAGCAAGAGTTGAGATGTAATACTGCGGGCCATAGTTATTTACAGACACGCCTGTTTGCAAGATCGAACCAATTCCTTGTGAAAGCTTGGAGACCAGTTCGACATCTTTGGTGCGAACTGTGACATCGCGGCTAGCGCGGTAATTTAAAATTCGTCCAGTTGAATTTCCATTAACCCACTCTTCTTGACCGAAGGTGGAAACGGGTCCAAGAGTCAGCGCCTCAGCTGGAATTCCGCCATCTTCTAAATACTTTCTTACCGCAGCAACATCATTTCCGACCTTTGCTACCGCATCAGAGACGTTTGTGCGAGATAGCGATACCGATAGCGTCCATACAGCGTTATCCGCAGTTGCTTCAGTGCGCGCAGAACCTGTGACAACAATTCCATTATCTGAGCGACTCGCAAATCCGGCACCGACCTTTACTAATCCACCACCAATTGCCAGAGCCAGGATTAACGCTGGAATGAAAAGTGAATTAGATCTGGATATTTGAGTGAATTTATTTGAAGTCTCAGGAGTTGTCATATAAATATCTTAACTCATTAGATAGCGCGCAGTTGAATGATTTTATCAATTTCGACTTCACGGAAGGGTGCTAGCACTTCTTCCCATCTATTTCCCAGCACTTCGTCAATTGCTTCACGTATAGAAATTTCGTCAAAGCTCTTAGCGAGC
>CANHRF010000117.1 GCA_947463335.1 Actinomycetota bacterium | reverse complement strand
CTCCATTGCGCCAGCTTCTTCGGGCGCGCCCTTAACAGCTGCGATCGTTGAACCCTTTTGACCAATAGCAACGTAGATACATTTAACTTGCTTCTTCTTATCGCCAGTTAGCCAGTTTTCGCGCTGGTTAATGATGGTATCGACTGCAACAGCGGTCTTACCTGTCTGACGATCGCCCATGATCAACTGGCGCTGTCCGCGGCCAATAGCTGTCATCGCATCGATTGCCTTAATTCCTGTTGCAAGAGGTTCCTTAACTGGCTGGCGCTGAACTACAGAGGGAGCCTGCAATTCAAGTGCGCGACGCGCATCAGCTTTGATTTCACCCTTGCCATCAATTGGGCGACCAAGTGCGTCGACAACGCGACCTAAGAAGCCATCACCAACTGGTACAGAGAGAATCTCGCCAGTACCGCGTACTGATGTTCCTTCTTCAATTCCCGCGTAGCTTCCGAGAATAACAACACCGATCTCGCGCACATCGAGGTTAAGTGCGAGGCCAAGTGTTCCGTTCTCGAACTGCAATAGTTCGTTAGCCATTGTTGAGGGCAAGCCCTCAACGCGAGCGATGCCATCGCCTGCTTGGCTTACTGTTCCAACTTCGTCGCGAGCTGCGGCGCCTGGATCGTATGACTTAACGAAATTCGCTAAGGCATCCCGAATTTCATTCGGTTGGATCTTGAGCTCTGCCATGTCGTTCTCCCTTTTCGTTTCTTCTTAAATCTCTTTTTGTTTTCTTTTACTTATCTCTGACTTACGCGGTCTGACCAACTAGTGCGCGTCCGGCCTTTGCCAGACGATTTACAACGCTGCCATCTACTAACTCATCTGCGAACTTGATTGAAACTCCACCCAAAATTGTTGGGTCGATTTGAACGTTTATGCGAATTGGCTGGCCGACCTTCTTCTCAAGCGTTGTCGCAAGACGTGATGCTTGTGAATCAGTTAGGGCTGCTGCGGTGCGGACAACGGCGATCAAGCGGTTGCGTCGGTTAGCAAGGCCAAATAGGTAATCAGCGAACGCCGCTTCAATGCTGCGTCCACGAAGGGATGCAACAAGTGCGCTGGCTAGCTTTATCGTTGAAGCAGAAGCTTTCTTGCCAAGCACCTCAGCGATTAACGCTGACTTGGCGGTGGCTGAACCAACACCTACGAGCGCTTTACGAAGTTCGAAGTTATCGGCAACTAAACGTGAAGTCTCGAAGAACTCATCTTCAACACGGTCTAGCTCGTTTCCGATATTGGCGGCAGATGCTTCGGCTTCAATTGCTAGCTGCTCAATTGCGTGGATTACATCCTTCGTTGCTGACCAACGGAGCGCTGATATATCGCTGATTAGCGATACAGCTAGCGGGCTAGTTGATTTACCGAATAGATCTTTAATGAGAGTCGCCTTCGCCGCTTTATCGCGAGATGGATCGGTGATTGCACGACGTAAAGATGTATTGCCGGCAATTACTTCAGCTGCCAAGAAAAGATGTGAAGACAACTCTGAAGCAGATGTCGCGCTTGCGCCTTTTACTGCAGCGTCAAGCGCAGACCGTGAAGCCACAAGTGACTGACGGCTGCTGCCTCCGAGGTGAATTCTCATTTTTCTTACTTACTTTTCTCTAGATCATCAAGAAAACGGTCAACGATCCGTGATTGACGGGCCTGGTCATCCAGTGCTTCGCCGACAATCTTGGAAGCGAGATCAACTGCAAGTGCACCGACTTCATTGCGAAGTGATGTGATCGCTTGTTGACGTTCCGCTTCAATGGATGCGTGTGCAGCGGCGGTGATGCGCGCTGCTTCTTCTTGCGCCTTTGCACGAAGTTCCTCAACGATCGCTGCTCCTTGTACACGAGCATCTTCGCGAAGAGTTTGTGCTTCTTCACGCGCTTTTGATAGCTGCTCGGTGTACTGAGAGAGTGCTCGCTCAGCTTCTATTTGCGCTTTCTCGGCACGTTCCATTCCGCCTTCAATTGCTTCGGTGCGTGCAGCGTATGCTTTTTCAAACATAGGCACGACCTTGCTCTTAAGGACAAGGAACAGAAGTGTGAAGGCGATAAATCCAACGATGACCTCAGCTGTGTGAGGGATCAGCGGATTAAGCGCTTCACCTGCCGCAATGTTTACTTTTTGCATTTTTCTCCTTCGAGAGTTCTCAGGGTTTGATTAGAGAACGAATGCGAGTACGAGGCCGAAGAGTGCGAGAGCTTCTGCCATCGCGAATCCAAGGAACGCAATTGGCTGAAGAACGCTGCGTGACTCAGGCTGGCGAGCTACTCCGCTGATGTAAGCGGCGAAGATCATGCCTGTTGCGATTGCAGGTCCGATTGCAGCAATGCCGTAACCGATGACGTTAAGTGAGCCTGTCATGTTTATACCTTTCTTGCTTGAAGAGGCGTAGTTACCTCTCCAAAGTTAGTTGTTAGTGCTCGTCGGCAAGTGATCCGGCGATATAGAGGGCGGTCAGGAGGGTAAAGATGTATGCCTGTAGGCACTGGACCATAAACTCGAAGAAGGTAAGTGCGATTCCCATAGTGAATGCAAAAGGGCTCACAAGTTTGAGTCCAACTACACCCTGCAAGAGATGCTCTCCTCCGAGAATAAAGACCAAAAGTAGAAGGTGTCCTGCAAACATATTTGCAAAGAGACGGAGCCCGAGTGTGAATGGGCGGACGATAAAGAATGTGGCGATTTCGATTGGTGTAAGAAGAACGTAGATCGGCTTAGGTACGCCCGGCATAAATGCGATGCCCTTGAGGTAGTGGCCTAGCCCCTGCTTCTTCACGCCAACATAGTGATAAACCAAGTAGGTAATGATTGCGAGCGCGTATGCAAAACCAACTCGAGAGAAAGTTGGGAACTGCAGCATTGGCACAATTCCGAACCAGTTATTTACTAGTACAAAGGTAAAGAGAGTAAATAGATATGGAACAAAGCGCATGAATTCAGGGCCAAGAACATCTTTAGCGAGCCCATCGCGGATAAATCCGTAGACGCTTTCACCGGCAAACTGCATCTTGGATGGAACCGTTGCAGCTTTACGTGAAGAGAGAATAAAGAAGACTGAAATTATGATGACCGATAAGAATGCGAGTAGAACTGGCTTGGTTAACCAAGCGATACTGTCGAAGATTGGAGGGAGGACGAAGTCTCTGGCGCTTGGTGGAGTAAATCCTTCACCTTCTGCAGCAAGACTAACAATCGTGCGCACGCACACTCCTTGGTTACTGAGTAATTAGCAGATTTGGTGCTCTGGGGATGAAGCAGGGCAACCTTATGGGGAAAACCTGCTCTCTGTGAAATCGAGTTGGCCGCCCCACGGGTGGGGCTCATCACTTCCCCTATGCGGGGGAAAGTAGCCCAGCTAGCTCACTTTCAGGCTGGCGAATGGTGAAGATCCAGCGCTCAAAAGGGCCGCTGGCAAAGGTCAGAACGCAGCCCCGGCCACGCCCCTTCATCGCCACAAAATCCTTATAGCCCTTGCCGCGCAAGGTCCCCAGGAGCACGACATAGGGAAGAGCTGTTCCTGGCGAGCGGATGCCGCGCAGTGAATCTGATCCCCAGAGCTTGTCTACCGATTCAACGCTGATGAGTTCAGAGCGGAGAGCGCGCGGAGATGTATGGAGCGCCCCCATCTTCTCCCAGAAAGAGAGTTGGAGAACTAACTCGTTGCCATCTATTACAACCTTAGCCATGGATAGATTCTAACTGGCAAAGCGAAGAGCCTGCCTGCGAATTAACACGGGCGGGCTCTTCTGTATAACTTAAGTTATCGAGGGATCTCGACTTCAT
>CANHRF010000116.1 GCA_947463335.1 Actinomycetota bacterium | reverse complement strand
TTGCCGAAGTAGAAAAAGCGGCAGAGAAACTCCTTGCCAATCCTGTAATTGAAACCTTTACCGTCAGAGTTGAGAAGTAAATGAAAGTTGGCGTAGTAACTTTCCCCGGCACTTTAGATGACCGTGATGCTGCGCGTGCAGCAACGCATGCCGGCACCACCGCCATTTCGCTCTGGCATAACGATGCTGATTTAAAAGGTGTGGATGCTGTGATCTTGCCCGGTGGTTTCTCTTACGGTGATTATCTGCGATGTGGTGCGATCTCGCGCTTTGCTCCAGTTATGAAGAAGATCATTGATGCCGCAAATGGTGGAATGCCACTACTTGGGATCTGCAATGGTTTCCAAGTTCTCTGCGAAGCGCACTTGCTTCCTGGCGCACTAACCCGCAATCACGAATTACATTTTCTCTGCCGCGACCAAAAGTTGGAGATCACAAATAACCAAACTGCTTGGACGAGTTCTTATAAAGTCGGAGAAGAGATTGTGATCCCGCTAAAAAATGGTGAAGGCTCTTTCCAATGCGATGATGCAACGCTGGCAGCGCTAGAAGGCGAAGGCCGGATCATTGCTCGTTATGTAGGTGAAAATCCCAACGGATCCCGCAATAAAATCGCCGGAATCACCAACGAGCGCGGCAATGTGGTCGGTTTAATGCCTCACCCAGAACACGCGATCGATCCATTAACTGGACCAACTGCTGATGGTTTGGGTTTCTTTACCTCGGTATTAAATGCGATGGTGAAGTAATGGCGCTCGATACCGTTGCGATTGCTACAGCCAATCCAGATACAAACCAACCCTTTGCTGAACTTGGGTTGAAGAGTGATGAGTATGCGCGAATTAAAGAGATTCTGGGACGTCGCCCCACATCATCTGAGTTAGCAATGTATTCGGTGATGTGGTCAGAACATTGCTCATATAAATCATCGAAAGTACATTTGAAGCAATTTGGTGAGAAAGCTGTAAAGACAGATGCGTTGCTTGTTGGTATCGGTGAAAATGCTGGAGTTGTTGATGTCGGCCAGGGCTATGCAGTTACTTTTAAAATTGAATCGCATAACCACCCATCTTTTATTGAACCGTACCAAGGCGCAGCGACAGGTGTAGGCGGAATCGTGCGTGATATTTTGACGATGGGCGCGCGTCCGATTGCAGTGATGGATCCACTTCGCTTTGGTCCCGCAGATGCAGCGGACACACGTCGTGTTCTGCCTGGAATCATTGCCGGCGTTGGCGGATATGGAAATTGTTTGGGTCTACCAAATATCGGCGGCGAAGTTGTTTTCGATGAAACGTACATAGGCAACCCACTTGTAAATGCTTTATGTGTTGGCGTTATGAAACATAGCGATATCAAACTCGCAAAAGCGGCAGGAGCAGGAAATCTCGTTGTTCTATATGGTGCAAAGACTGGTGGCGATGGAATCGGTGGAGTATCAGTCTTAGCCTCTGAAACTTTTGATGCAACCGGTCCGGCAAAACGTCCGGCAGTACAAGTAGGCGACCCATTTGTTGAAAAAGTCTTAATCGAATGTTCGCTAGAGATCTTTGCTGAAGATCTAGTTGTAGGTATCCAAGACCTTGGCGGGGCAGGCTTATCTTGCGCCACCAGCGAGCTGGCTTCAGGTGGCAGCGGCGGAATGAAAGTAGAACTTGATCGAGTTCCGCTGCGTGATGCCACTTTATCTCCGGAAGAAATCTTGATGTCAGAATCACAAGAGCGCATGTGTGCGATTGTGGAGCCTAAGCACATTGCGCGTTTCTTAGAGATCTGCGAAAAGTGGGATGTAACAGTCACGGTGATCGGTGAAGTCACAGATGGCGAACGCCTAGAAATTACTTGGCATGGTGAGTTAATAGTTGATGTGCCACCACGCACCGTGGCACACGAAGGCCCGGTCTATAGCCGCCAGTTAGCTAAACCAGAGTATGTAGATCGGGTAAATGCGGAGACGGTAACTGTTCCGCGACCTGAAAGTGCAGAACAAATTAAAGCGACCGTTCTTAAATTAGCAGCCACACCAAACCTCGCAGATAAATCTTGGGTGACATCGCAATATGATCGTTATGTTCAGGGAAATACCATTCAATCTCAACCAGATGATTCCGGAATGGTCCGCATAGATGAGACAACGCATCTGGGAGTTGCAATTGCAACTGATGCCAACGCAAATTGGTCGTATCTAAATCCTTATGAAGGTGCGAAGTTGGCACTTGCTGAAGCAGCGCGCAATATTGCAACGGCTGGCGCAAAACCACTTGCTGTGACTAATTGCCTTAACTTTGGATCTCCTGAAGATCCAGGTGTGATGTGGCAATTTGCTGAATCAGTACGTGGCTTAGCAGATGGTTGTTTAGAGATGGGGTTACCGGTCACTGGCGGCAACGTCTCTTTCTACAATCAAACTGGCGCTGTAGCGATCTTGCCAACGCCAGTTATCGGAGTACTTGGCGTGATTGATGATGTTCGCACACGCACACCGATGAGCTTTGACCGCGCTGGACTTGAACTTTATTTACTTGGCGATACCGCAGATGACATTGCGGGTAGCGAGTGGGCTTATATGCATGGCCAACGTGGCGGAAAAGCGCCAATCGCTGATTTACAGCGCGAAATGCGTCTAATTAACTTGTTGGTTGCGGGGCGCAAATCACAAATTTTCTCCGCAGCGCATGATTTAAGCCAGGGTGGACTTAGCGCAACTCTGACTGAAATGGTTCTGCGCCACAACATCGGTGCAGTTGTGGAAATTGAAAATTCAGGAACAACTTTGATTTCAGAATCTCCGGGGCGCGTTGTAGTTGCTGTTGAACCTGCGAAAGTGGCAGCGCTAACTTCTTTGGCTGGCGAAAACAAGATAACGGTGACCAAACTTGGAACCACTGGTGGTGCGAGCTTGGTGATAAATGGCGCAGATATATCTTTAATCGAGTTACGTAAAGCGCATACCGAAACTTTTCCTAAGTTGTTTAGGTAAAGATGCGCGATCCAATAATTCTCGAAGAAGTTAAGCAGACGCTCGCCGCTTTAGTTGAGCGATCACCTGGGCGCGCTATCGAGGTTCGGATTCCACCTTATGCCGCGGTGCAATGTGGAGATGGTCCAACACATACACGCGGCACGCCAGCAAATGTAATTGAGATGAACGCTGAAACTTGGTTGGCCCTTGCCAAGGGTGAGCGCACCTGGGCAGATGCAATGTCAGCAGGAGATATTAACGCCTCTGGTGCGCGTGCTGATTTAACAGAACTTTTGCCGATTAGGATGAAGCCATGACGCGCCGCCCCGATGGTCTGCTGAACCACAACGTCTTAGATGACGATAAAGCGCCACAGGATGCCTGCGGTGTTTTTGGTGTTTGGGCGCCGAAGGAAGAAGTCGCAAAGTTAACTTTCTACGGTTTATATGCGTTGCAACATCGTGGCCAAGAATCAGCTGGAATAGCGGCGAGTGATGGCGAAAGAATTTTGATTTATAAGGATATGGGTTTGGTTTCGCAAGTATTTACCGAAACCGATCTAGCATCTTTAACAGGTGATTTAGCAATCGGCCATTGTCGTTACAGTACGACTGGATCAAGCACTTGGGTTAACGCGCAACCAACGCTAAGACCTACTAAATACGGCACTTTAGCCTTGGCCCACAATGGAAATTTAACTAACACCGGAGATCTAGCCGAAATGGTTCAGAAGCTAGATGGTGAAGCAGCAAAGAACGGTCGTGGTGCAACCACCGATACTGAAATTATGACTGCGCTAATTGGTTTGCAGGATGAGAAGAATGT
>CANHRF010000115.1 GCA_947463335.1 Actinomycetota bacterium | reverse complement strand
CAACATTTTCTACATATCTATTAGCCGGTATCGCGGGCGCTCCGGTCTTTGCACCCGCTGCAACTCAAGGTTTAGCTCGTCTAACCGGTGCAACAGGTGGTTACTTAATCGGAATGCTGATGGCAGTTTTGATTCTTGGTGCGCTCGCAGATCGCAAAGCAGATCAAAAGTTTAAAACATCTTTTCCTGCTTTAATTTTCGGCAGCGTTATCGTCTTTGTCTTTGGTTTGATCTGGCTAAATGTTTCACTAAATCTAACTTGGGCACAAACAATCAGCGCAGGCTTGACTCCATTTATTTTCGGTGAAGTAATTAAAATTGCAATCACTGCAACTTCACTGCCACTTATCTGGCGAAAAATCTCTAAGAAACTATCGCGCTAAAGTAATTTCTTATGCCTTCCCTTATTCCTGTAACTTCCGCGCGCCTTGGCGATCATCTGCCGTTATTGGAACTTCTACCAGATAGCGCACCATTTACCTGGGTTCGTGGTGGTGATGGCTTAGTCGGTTGGGGTGTTTATGAATCCACTGTTGTAAAAGGTGCAAATCGTTTTGCTGATGCGCGCACTTGGTGGCACCAACAACTAGAAAAATTCGCAGTCGCAGATTCAGTTCACGCTAGCGGAACCGGCCCAATTCTCTTTACCTCTTTCTCCTTTGATCCAGATGAAGAATCCGTATTGATAATCCCCCAGATCATCGTCGGAATGCGTAATGGCAGCTCGTGGATCACCTGGATCGGTGATCAACCACAGCCATCACTTTTGGAAGAAACCCCGGTACTTCAAGATGCGGAATTTAACTGGGGCGATGGATCTCTATCTCCAGCAGAGTGGCAAGTGCGTGTTGCCCAAGCAATTAAAGAGATAGAAAGCACGGGCCTTGAAAAAGTTGTCCTCGCTCGTGATTTAAAGATTAACTCTCACCGCCCAATCGATGCGCGAAAAATTCTGCGTAATCTAAGTGCGGAATACCCATCCACTTGGATATTTTCAGTCGCTGGTTTAATCGGTGCAACCCCCGAACTCTTACTGCGTTTATCTCGCGGCATGGTTACGTCACGCGTTCTCGCTGGAACAATTAGCAAAACTGGTGATGACGAGAAAGATTTAGCACTCGCCGCATCACTTGCCAGATCGTCTAAAGATCTAGAAGAACACGAATACGCAGTCCGCTCCGTCGCCGATGCACTTGACCCTTTCTGTACATCAACTAACGTTCCTGAATCTCCTTTTGTTCTGCACTTAGCAAATGTTATGCACCTTGCGACTGATGTGACTGGTGCGTTGATTGAAAGTAAGAAGAGCGTGGATGCCTTTACTATTTTAGAAAAATTGCACCCATCAGCAGCAGTGTGTGGAACTCCAACCAACGTTGCTGCCGATCTAATTAAGCGAATTGAAGGAATGTCGCGCGGGCGTTACGCCGGCCCAGTAGGTTGGTTAGATGCACGTGGAGATGGCGAGTTAGGGATTGCTCTGCGCTGTGGTCAAATTATTGAAAACAACATTCGCATCTTTGCCGGATGTGGAATCGTCGCAGGATCTAATCCAGAGAAAGAGTTAAGCGAGAGCAGTGCAAAATTTGCACCGATGCGTAGCGCTTTAAGTTAAATTGAATCCATTTTCGCGTAAAGGCTTTTAATCAAATCAGCATTTGCTTCTCTATTGGGTACATCGCAGACAACCACACTTAGCCCAGTTACAGGCTTTTTAATCTCATCGCGCAGCTGATGGACTGTAGAAATTCGCTTCGCATCTATGCCCATCGATTGGGCAATAGCGGCAGGATCTAAACCGTGTGGAGTTCCAAATACCTGCTCAAAACCATTTGTTCCGCGCTGTGGCAAGGTAGAGAAGATCCCACCGCCATCGTTGTTGATCACAAAGATCCGTAGGTTTATATCTTCACGGTGAATCAATCCGGTTATGTCGTGTAGAAATGCTAGGTCCCCAAGAATTGCAAAAGTTTTTGTATGTGCCGTTGCTATACCGAGGGCGGTCGAGATATTTCCATCTATTCCTGCCAAGCCACGATTAGCAAAAGTCTTAACGCCATTTCGGGCAGATCCAAAAGCTTCGATATCGCGTATCGGGCGCGATGAGGAAATAAATAGAGCGGCGCCATCTGGCAAGTTACTTGATATTTCGCGAGCGATAAGCGGCTCAGACCAAGTTGTTATCTCATTCACAACTTTTGCGGTTCTCTCGGAATACTTTGCCCATTTGGCTAACCATTCTGGATCTGCAGGTGCGGTATAAAGTTCTGGAATTTCAGTAAATTTCTTCTCTGCCATTCGATCAGAGTCAACCGTGGCAATGCGCGGATCAATCACAAAAGTTGCACGAGCCATTTTAATAAGCGCATTTACCGAACGAGACAAAGTAGTGCGGCCAATAACAATGACTGTATCTGGAGCAAGATCTTTGGCGATTGTGGTTGAAGTTAAGAAGAGACTTGCGTGCGCATTCGCTTTAGCGAAAGTTAGTGGGTCTTCACTTAAAATTGGCCAACCCAGTTGCTCTGCAAATTTTTTAACATCAGATTCACTCAAACCACCGCGATCGTGTCCGATAACCAAGAGTCCGCGCGTGGACTTGCTGGCTAAGGTTCCAGCTTTCTTTCGGTCAAATTTACGTGGCGGGTTAACTTTGGTATCACTTAACCAAGTTGTATCTGCACCGCCAATTAAAGGTTCTTCAAATTGCACATTTAAATGAACTGGTCCAGTTTGAAGGGCATTTAGTGGAAGTTCTAGTGGATATGCAGCACCTGATATATCTGCGAAGTAACGAACTGCTTTGCCGAATATTCTTGCTTGCTCAGTTGTTTGATTTGCTCCGGTGCGACGCAATTCTGCTGGGCGATCTGCTGTAATCACAAAGAGCGGAATGTTTGAGTGCGAAGCCTCAAGTACTGCTGGGTGATAGTTAGCTACTGCCGTTCCACTGGTACAAACAACCGGGACAGGGCGGTTAGTTGCTTTCGCTAAGCCGAGTGCGTAGAAAGCTGCAGTTCGCTCATCAATTCGGATATGTAATTTAATCAAACCTAAATCTTGAGCAGTTACCAAAGCTAGCGAAAGTGGCGCATTTCTTGATCCCGGTGAGATCACCGCATCAGTAATTCCCGCTTCAATAATCTGGCGCACAATAACGCGAGCAAGTTTCGTTGCATTACTCATTTAAGTAACGCTCCAACTCTCATGATGCGATTCTTCCACCATTCGAAGCGATCTGATGACACATCAAGACCATCTAGCTGTGGTGATATCTGACCCAATGCGATCTTTCCATCAACAATCTTATGTTCTGCTACATCACGTGTAAGAAGTGAGCCTGTAGCCAAGCCACAATCAAAGGTCAGATCGCTAATGGATGCCGCAAGTTCTAGCCCGTACTCAATTCCAATGGCGCTCTCTAGCGCACTTGAGACAACTACAGGCAGGCCGTGATGGTTTGCAATATCGAGGCAGCGTTGAATTCCTCCGAGTGGTTGAACTTTTAGCATCACCACATCGGCTGCATCGGTTAGGTCAACAGCAAATGGATCGCTCGCTTTGCGAATGGCTTCATCTGCAGCGATACGTAATGGAATCTTTATCTTGCTCTTTAGCTCGCGGAGTTCTTCTACTGTTGCACAAGGTTGCTCAACGTATTGAAATGGGCCAATCTCTTCGTAATATGCATAGAGATGGGTAAGAGCTTCATCCACGGACCACAGACCGTTGACATCAATACGGATCGCAGCTTTTGGCGCATTGGAAAAGACTCGGGCAACTCGGACTACATCTTCGGTGAGATTCTTCCCAACCTTTACTTTAAAAGTTTTGGCTCCAGAAAAAGT
>CANHRF010000114.1 GCA_947463335.1 Actinomycetota bacterium | reverse complement strand
ATCTTCTCCTCGAGATGACCACTAAGGATAAAAACGAGCAATTTACCGGCCTAATCCTCCTATCTGGAGTAGATAAGCCCGGGATAACTGAATCGCTATTTCAGACGCTATCGCCTTTTGCCGTCTCCATATTAGATATCGAACAAGTCGTCATTCGCGGACGCGTGATTTTAACTGTCTTGATCTCCTGTGCGCCGGCTCATGCTGCAAGTATTGAAGCTGATCTAGAAGAGTGTGCAACCACGCTTGGCGTCGATATCGCCTCTGCTTTTGAAACCAGCGCTTCCACCGATATAGCGGTGAAGAAATCGCTCCTTCACGTTGTAGTCCTAGCCTCCGATCTAAAACCGAAATCTATCGGAGCAGTTGCTAATGCGATCGCGGTTAATGGTGGAAATATTGAGCGCATCCACCGAACGGCGAGCTATCCCGTAACCGCTATTGAATTCACGGTTTCCGGCGTTGATCAGAGTAAATTGCGAAAAGATTTAGCGCTTATCGGTAATGAAAACTCAATAGATATCGCTATCTCCCCCGGTGGTCTGATGCGCTGGGCGAAAAAATTGGTTGTGATGGATGTTGACTCAACGCTGATACAACAAGAAGTAATTGAACTCTTAGGCGCCAAAGCAGGAAAAGGTTCCGAGATAACCGCTATTACTGAGTCTGCGATGCGCGGTGAATTGGATTTCGCCGAAAGTTTGCGTGCTCGCGTAGCGCTACTAGCCGGACTTCCTGAAACGGTATTAACTCAAGTGCAGAGCGAGATAACTCTAACTCCAGGCGCCCGAACTTTGATTCGCACTCTTCATAAACTTGGTCACCATATCGCCTTGGTTTCAGGAGGATTTGAACCAGTGATTGCGCCGATCATGACTGATCTCGGCATCTCGCATATGCGAGCAAATAATCTTGAGATACGCGATGGCAAGCTCACCGGAAAATTGATCGGACCAATCATTGACCGCGCCGGTAAAGCTCAAGCACTGCAGGAGTTTGCATCCCTTCATAAGATCGCGCTCGAACAAACTATCGCCATCGGTGATGGTGCAAATGATCTAGATATGATCGCTCTTGCTGGAATGGGGATCGCTTTCAACGCCAAACCCGCTGTCAAAGCCGCCGCAGATAGTTCAGTATCTGCACCGTATTTAGATTCAGTGCTTTACCTACTGGGCATCACTCGCGAAGAAGTCGAAGAGTCAGACTCGCTATAAACGGCAGGCGTGGATATCTGTTACCAGAATACCTCTAGCGCCCAGCGCCCATAGTTCATCCATTAAGCGATTGGTATCTTTTCGCAAGACCATCGCGCGAACAGCCACCCAATCTTCTTTCTGTAAAGGTGAAATCGTTGGCGACTCTAAACCAGGTGTAATCGCGCAAGCTTGATTGACGCTAACTTTAGGAATGTCGTAATCAAGGAGAACGTACTGTCTCGCAGTTACTACTCCCTGCAATCTGCGAAGAAGAATCTCCAACTCTCCTGGAAGATCTGCGCTTTTACGGGAAATTAAAATCGCTTCGCTCTGTAAAATGGGATCTCCAAAGATTGCAAGTCCGGCTTGACGGAGCGTATTTCCAGTACTGACTACATCAGCGATAACATCGGCAACGCCCAAGCGCACGCTACTTTCGACAGCGCCATCCAATCTCACGACCTGCGCGGTCAATGATCGCTTATCAAGAAAATCTTCAACTAAACCAGGATAGGCAGTGGCTATTCTCTTGCCAGCAAGATCTTCTATCTTCCAACTATTATCCGCAGGACCTGCGAAGCGAAAGGTTGAACCGCCGAAATCTAGCGCCACAATCTCTTTCGCTTCTGCTCCTGAATCTATTAACAAGTCGCGTCCGGTGATCCCTGCCTCTAACTCTCCGGTTCCGACATATAGCGCGATATCTCTCGGGCGAAGATAGTAAAACTCAACTCCGTTATTTGCATCGGTCAGAACAAGGTCACGGGAATCGACTCTCTGTCGGTATCCCGCTTCTTTGAGAATTTGCGCAGATGCATCAGCAAGGGAGCCTTTATTTGGTACGGCGATCTTTAACACTTTTGCTCGTTTCTATAGGTAACGATAAATATCTTCAGGTTTAAGTCCGCGGGCTAACATCAGAGCCTGTAAATGGTAGATAAGTTGGCTGATCTCTTCGGCCAGAGCTGCATCGTTTTCATGTTCGGCGGCAAGCCATACTTCACCAGCTTCTTCTAAAATCTTCTTTCCAATCGCATGCACTCCAGAGTTAACCTCCGCCACCGTCCCAGAACTCGGATCTCCAGTCGCAACTTTCTGCGATAACTCTTCCCAGAGCTGGTCAAAGGTTTTCATAGGGATACTTTACTAGAGTTCACTTGCACGCTGACGGAGCATTTCTACCATTGCCGCTGGATCGGGAGCGTTAAAGACCGCAGATCCAGCAACGAATGTATCTGCACCTGCTTCTCGCGCAATTGCGATCGTATCTAGTGATACTCCCCCATCAACTTGTAGCCAGATGGGACGGTCGCCAATAAGTTCTTTAGATTTGCGAACTTTCTCCATCATATTCTCCATAAATTTCTGTCCGCCGAAACCAGGCTCAACCGTCATTATCAGCAACATATCAATCTCATTTAATAGATCTGCATAACTCTCAATCTCAGTCCCCGGCTTAAGAGCCAATCCGGCGCGTGCGCCAATCTTTCGGATCTCGCGAAGAGTCGTTGCAGGAGATTTAGCGGCTTCGATATGGATAGTCACGCTACCTGCGCCAGCGCTTGCATAGTCGAGAGCAATCCGATCAACATCTTCAATCATCAAATGGGCATCAATAGGTATTGGACAATCAGTGATGATCTTCTCTGCTGCCGCAAAATCCCAAGTTAAATTCGGAACGAAGAGATCATCCATTATGTCGAGATGTATCAGGTCCGAAACTGAAGAAACTCGTGCGATCTCCTCATTTAAAGCGCTGTGATCAGCGTTGAGAATGCTAGGAGTTATTCGTAATTCGTTATACACGCGCTAAGTCTAATTCTCTGACGCGGACTTCTTGCGGAAGATCGCAAGGAACATGGCATCTGTTTCGTGGCGATGGGTCCACAACGAAAGGGATTTTTCGCGAATCGCTCCGTGCAGATCTGCCGGAAGATAAGGAGCTAAATCAACTAACTGCATCTCCGGGTGTTTTCGCAAGATATCTCCCACAACAATGCTCGTTTCTGCTAGATGCGGTGAGCAAGTTGCGTAACCGAAGAAACCGCCTTCAACAACAACGCCTATCGCTGCATCGGCCAGTTCTCGTTGCAATTGCGTCAATTCACGTAAATCCGTAACGCTGCGGCGCCATCGAACTTCGGGGCGTCTACGAAGTGCGCCGAGCCCAGTGCACGGCACATCGGCCAGCACTGCGCCAAATTTTTCACCAAGAGTACCTATCTGACGACCATCGCTGACTATTACTCGCGCTCCCCCGATAACTTGCTCAACTAATTTCGCACGGGGCGCAGATATCTCATTGGCTGTAAATTTCTTTCCACTCTCTTTTGCAAGAGCAGATAACAACGCTGCCTTACCGCCCGGACCTGCACAAAGATCGAGCCAATCTTCAGAAGATTTAGCTACCTCTGCAAATATTTGTGCCACTAATTGCGAACCTTCATCTTGCACGCCAGCTCTGCGATGCCTTACCGCTTCAAGTGAGGAAGGCGCCATATCTATCTTGATGCCGTAGTTTGAGTACTTACTTGAAACTCCTCCCTGTGACAGGAATTCTTCGGCGTTTGATCTCCCCGGCCACCACACGATCGTTGGAGTAGCCGGCATATTGTTTGCTGACAGGAGTGACTCGACCTCCGCAAAATCTCGCAACAAGTCAAAATAAGCCGAAACAATCCATTCTGGATGTGAATACATGATCGATAAACGAGTCACTGGATCAGATATTTCAGAAACTGGCTCGAGCCATTGATCCAAAGTCTTAGCGCTCATCTTTCTTAGCAGTGCATTTACAAACGATGCCTT
>CANHRF010000113.1 GCA_947463335.1 Actinomycetota bacterium | reverse complement strand
TTTAACAAGCTTTAGAAGAGCTGGTCCGCGTGTTTCGTCAGCCCAGATTACGATCGGCTTCTTTGCAGCGAATGCAGCTGGAACTGCAAGCGCTGATACTGCGAGAGCTGCTGCGGCGATTACGCCGACAACACCAAAACGCTTCTTATTCATATTGCCTCCAAATATTTGAGAGCTCACGAGGTATGGCTCTCTAGTAGGGGTATTCCATAACATTTGAGGGTCAAGATCAAACTAAAACCCCATTAAATAGGGCTTTAGCGAGCGATTTATCGGATTGTTATAAAGGCTAGGCGTTGCAAACGGCCTTACATAAGCCCGTTCAACCGCCCCCTTTTAGGGGTGAAATTAGGTGGGGCTAGTTATGTAAAAGACCTACTGAGCCATCCCAGCCGTCAACTTCCTCCGGCTTGCGTGGCCCTTTTCCAACGTAGCGCGCAGAAGGACGGATCAAACGTCCAGTGCGCTTCTGCTCGAGAATATGGGCTGACCAACCTGCGGTGCGCGCAGCGGTAAACATTGAAGTAAAGAGCGGAGCTGGAACTTTTGCAAAGTCCAAAATAATTGCCGCCCAGAATTCAACGTTTGTTTCTAGTACACGATCTGGTTGACGCTCACGAAGTTCCTTAAGCGCTGCTTGTTCTAACGCTTCAGCAACCGCATATCGTGGAGCGTTTAACTCTTTTGCAGTGCGACGAAGTGTGCGAGCGCGTGGATCTTCGGCGCGATAAACGCGATGGCCAAATCCCATCAAACGTTCCTTGCGATCAAGTAATCCCTTTACATAAGCAGTGGCATCGCCAGTTTTTTCAACTTCTTCGATCATATGCAGAACGCGAGATGGTGCACCACCGTGAAGTGGACCAGACATTGCGCCGATTGCACCAGAGATTGCCGCACAAACATCTGCACCAGTTGATGCGATTACGCGACCGGTAAATGTTGATGCATTCATTCCGTGTTCGGCTGCAGATACAAAGTAAGCATCGATGGCACGTACGTGAAGTGGATCTGGTTCTCCGCGCCAACGAATCATCATGCGTTCTACAACTGTGTGTGCTTTATCAATTTCAGAATCTGGCACTGCAGGTGCGACGATGCCGCGCGCTGCTTGTGCTAAATAAGAAAGGACCATTACAGATGTCTGCGCTAGATTGTCGCGCGCTTCTTCGTCAGAGATATCTAGTAGAGGTTTAAATCCACGCGCCGGTGCCAACATAGCAATCGCTGATTGCACATCTACGCGCACATCACCTGAGTGCACTGGAAGTGGAAACGTTGCCGCGTTTGGAAGTCCTGGATTAAATTGATCATCGACGAGCAATCCCCAAACATTGCCGAAGGTAACGCGACCGACTAAGTCGTCGATATCTACACCGCGATAGCGAAGTGCGCTTCCTTCTTTATCTGGTTCTGCTATTTGTGATTCGAAGGCGATTACGCCTTCCAGGCCGGGTTTGAAATCATCTGACATACTCCAATTCTGCACCTTCCAAGAGGTGGTGACCACCACTTTGGGTTGAAGATGACGCGGATAGGAAAGTGAGGTTCGATACATCTATGAGCGATCTCGACCGTCAAGCCATCCGCGCCATGCGCCGTTCTTATGGCGAGGTCGGGCTAGTTGATCTACCTGAAGATCCCCTAACCGCATTCGCCAGCTGGTTGAAAGAGGCGGCCGAGAATTCATTTATCGTCGAGCCCAATGCCATGGTTCTTTCAACTCTGGGAGATAAAGAGCATATTTCAACCCGTACTGTTTTATTGAAAGATATCTCTGAAGGTGGATTTACCTTCTTTACAAATTACTCTTCACGTAAAGCTCAAGCGATCGAGTTAAATTCGCAAGTAACGCTTTTATTTCCTTGGTTTGCAATGGAGCGACAAGTTTCAATTAGTGGATTTGCAGAGAAAATTAGCGAATCTGAATCCGCTGATTACTTTGCCTCGCGTCCCTGGTCGAGTCAGATCGGTGCTTGGGCGAGCGCGCAATCAGCACCGCTGGCTTCGCGTGAAGAGTTGGAACAGAGATTTGCTGGCGCAGCAGAGAAGTGGCCAGAAGGTTCAGTGGTACCGAAGCCACCACATTGGGGCGGCTATCGCGTGCTGCCAATCAGCATTGAATTTTGGCAGGGACGCTATTCGCGGCTACACGATCGCCTGCGCTATGAGAGGGCTAACAGCGAATCTAAGTGGGAGATCACTCGCTACTACCCGTAGTCTTAACCCATGAGCTCCGATATTAAGATCCCAGATAATTTAAAGCCGCGCGATGGAAGATTTGGTTGTGGTCCATCAAAGATTCGTCCTGAAGCTTTAGCAGCGTTGGCAGCATCTGGTTCGTCGGTACTCGGAACATCACATCGCCAAAAGCCTGTAAAGAACGTTGTGCACCGAGTGCGCGAAGGACTTAACTCGCTATTTTCTCTGCCTGAAGGTTATGAAGTTGTGCTCGGCAATGGCGGCTCAACTGCATTTTGGGATATCGCAACTTTTGGTTTGATTGAAAATAAATCACAACACCTAGTCTTTGGTGAATTTTCATCAAAGTTCGCATCCGCTGCTAAAGAAGCGCCATTCTTAGGCGATCCAACTGTTATTAAGGCAGAACCGGGTTCACATCCCCAAGCGGCGGCGGAAGCTGGCGTAGATGTTTACGCACTGACTCACAATGAAACTTCGACTGGCGTTGCAATGCCAATTAAGCGTCCTGCCGGAACCGATGGTGCGCTCGTTCTTGTAGATGCAACTAGCGCAGCTGGTGGACTAGATGTTGATGCCAAAGAATTTGATGCTTATTACTTTGCACCGCAGAAATCTTTCGCATCAGATGGTGGCATCTGGCTCGCGCTGATGAGTCCAGCAGCGATCGCGCGCGCCGAAAAGATAAAGGCGAGCGGTCGATGGGTTCCAGCTTTCTTTGATCTCGGAATTGCAATTGAAAACTCTCGCCTCGATCAGACTTACAACACACCAGCACTTGTGACTCTGATGTTGCTCGCCGATCAAATTGAATGGATGAATTCAAATGGCGGACTTAAATTTGCCGCAGGTCGCAGCGCGGAATCTTCAGCAAAGTTGTACTCGTGGGCAGAAAAAACTTCTTACACAACTCCCTTTGTAACTGACCCAGCGATGCGCTCAAAAGTGGTCGGAACAATAAACTTTGATGAAGCGATTGATGCAACTGCAGTTGCGGCTGCGCTACGCGCAAATGGCATCGTAGATACTGAGCCATATCGTAAATTAGGCAAGAATCAGCTGCGCATCGGAATGTTCCCTGCGGTTGATCCAAGCGATATCGATGCGCTAACCGCATCGATTGAATATGTAGTAGCAGCCCTTTAAAAGATAGATGCCAAAAACTTTTCAGCGTAACGGGCAGTTCTGGCTGCTCGCTCTACAAGTAGCGACCGTTAACTTCTTTACCGGCGGATTTGGCCCTTCACAGGCACTGTTACGTGAAGATCAGGGCACATCACTAGGCATTGCTGGACTTCACGGAACCGCCCTAGGAATTGCTGCGATAGTCGCTGGTGGTCTTAACTCAAAATTAGTTCATCGCTATGGGCGATCGAATACAACTTGGATTGGTTTAACCGTCTTTTCAGTTGGTATCGCCTTCTTTGTCTTTGCTCCCCCAGTACAGCTAACTTTATTGGCAACGCTAATCGCTGGTTTTGGCACTTCGGTTGTAATCAATAATGTGAATACTGCAGGATCTCACGCCTTCGCCGAACGCTCTCACACCGCCGTTGCGCAGCTAAATGCCATTGCTATCGCAGGATTTGTTACTGGCAATTTTATTGTTGGATCAACTGCAAATGTGGTTCGCGATCAATGGCGATTGGGTTTGCTAATAACAATTCCATTCGCGCTAGCGCTCTTTATTAAGGGTCGAAAGTTCGAACCTGATTCGCATGTTCCAGATGAATCTGGTCCACAACGTGGAAGGTTATCTAAAGGTTTCTGGTTCTCTTGGACCGGCTTCTTCATCTCAATTAGCGCAGAGTTCGCTACAACTTTCTGGTCTGCATCTCTGAT
>CANHRF010000112.1 GCA_947463335.1 Actinomycetota bacterium | reverse complement strand
CCCTGGAAATCAAAGATCTCTTTGCCGAATTGTTTGCGCTCGTGTGAGTACTTAGCCGCAACATCCATAGCGCCTTGGGCAATTCCTAATGCTTGCGCGGCGATTGTGATGCGAGTGTGATCCAAAGTATCCATAGCAAGTGCGAAACCTGCACCGACTTCGCTGATTCGACGATCATCGCCGATAGTTACGTTATCGAAATAAACTTCACGCGTTGGTGAGCCACGAAATCCCATCTTCTTTTCAGGTGCACCAAATGAAACGCCAGGATCAGATTTTTCAACTATAAATGCAGTGATTCCTTTAGAACCCTTACTTGGATCAGTTTGGGCAATGACGGTGTAAAACTCAGAGATTCCGGCGTTGGAAATCCATTTTTTACTTCCATTAATTACCCAGCCATCACCGCTGCGTTCTGCCTTTGTCTTTAGCGCAGAAGCATCAGATCCAGCTTCTGATTCAGAGAGGCAATAGGAGAAACCACTGCCCTTTGCAAGTTGTGGCAGCCAACGATCTTTCTGCTCTTTGCTTCCACTCAACATTAAAGGAAGCGAGCCAAGTTTATTTACAGCCGGGATCAAAGAAGAAGATGCACAAACGCGCGCGACTTCTTCAATAATTATCACTGTCGCAAGCGCATCTGCACCTTCGCCACCGAATTCAGTTGGAACGTGGGCAGCGCTCAACCCTGATTTAAGAAGTGCATCAGCAGCTTCTTGCGGAAAGCGATGGTCTTCATCAACTGCAGCAGCGTGCGGTGCAATTTCATTTTCGGCAAGTGCGCGAACACTGGCACGTAGATCGTTGTACTCAGATGGCAGCGCATATAGGTCGTTAGTTGTCATTGTTTCTCTTTCGCATCCTTTGCCGCCAATGAAGTTAGGTACGCATTATATTGAGCAAGTTCATCTGGTTCACCCATAGCGGCAAGGCGTGCTTCATTTCGGTCAATGCGCTTAGTTTCCCGTTTATCATCGCGCATCCACTGGATGAAGGTCGCAATTAACGCCATCAAGATCGGTATCTCGCCCATCGCCCAGGCTATGGATCCACCCGCGCGTTGATCTGCAAGGAGATCTAAATTCCAAGGAGTTTGCAGTGAGGCGAAATAGCCTTGATCAATTAAATTAGAACTAGATAGCAACGCCACCGCAAAGAATGCGTGAATACTCATTGCGGCGAGAAGGATGACGATCCGCACAATGTGTGGCACTTTTCTTGGGTTGGGATCAATACCAATTATCACGTGGAAGAAGAGAATGCCCGCTAGAAGAAAGTGAAGATTCATTAATAAATGCCCGATATGCGATTGCATCAAATCTCCGAATAACGGCGTCATATAAAGCGCAAAGAGCGAGCCATCAAAGATAGCCAGAGCGATTATCGGATTGGTAAAAATCCCAGCAGACTTGGAATGTAAGAGCGCAATCAAAGTGCCACGGACACCGCGTTCTTCTTGGGTGCGTCCTTGAGGCAAAGTGCGCAGCGCTAAAGTAATTGGCGCTCCCAGAACAATTCCAATCGGCGCAATCATGCCAAGGGCCATATGGGCAATCATGTGATATTCAAAAGAGAATTTTGCGTAGACGCCAAGGCCACCACTTGTTGCATAATCAATAAAGCTAATTCCGATTGCGAAAGCGACGGTTCGACCTACTGGCCACTTATCTCCACGTCGCGACAAAATGACTACACCTCTTATATAAAGTGCAACCGCAGTAACCAAAAGTCCAATCATTAGCGCATCCGGATCGTAAAGAGAGATTAAGCGCCATAGCTTTGGCGGAGGTGGAGTTGCAACGCCCGCAATCGCTAGCCCTGGATCCAAAATTGCGCTCTCTTCGCGTAAGGGTGGTTGCATACTTGAAAGGCGAGAACCAACCAATACTGCGCCGAGCATGATCATTACTTCTACAACTAACAAACGACTTAGATTTGGCAAACTGATCTGCCACTTGCCGGATAGATGTCTGCGGTTTAAAACTCCAAAGTAAATAAGTACTGAAGTGATAACTACTTTAACAATCACCAAGCGGGCGTAATCTGAACTCCAAGCGCTTTGAAAGTTAAGTCTGGCCCAAGCATTTGCCACTCCGCTTGCTACAACTGCCACAACTGACCAGAGCGCTAATGCGCTAAAGCGCGGCAGAGCGATTGCGCGATCGGCAGCAGAGAGCGCTGTGATTGCGATCAGACCACCAACCCAGAAAGTAAGCGCAACTACGTGCACAATCAGAGAGCCAATAGCCAAAGCGTGTGATCCGCTGGAAGCAGCGTGGCTAGCAAATATTGGTGCAATTACTGCAATGAAAGATAGGAGCAGAAGCGCATTTGCTACCGCTACGGTTCGTATGCGGAAAACTATTGAAGAAATAATTAACGCTAAAGAAAATTGCACAAACAAATATCTGCCAAGTTCGATCTGGGAGATAAATGAGCGGAGCGAATTTGCATCCAACGCCCCAGTTATTGAGGTTCCTAAAATATTTGCCAGGGTCGCCAAAATATTAAACCCTTGACCAAGAACCCATATCAGCGCAGCAGCTCCTGCAGCCTTTCGAAGCGCTCTTGCAGATTTAGATAACTTTCCCGCATCATCGTGTAAAAAGAATGCCATCGCCAATAAAAAGCCAATGGTCGCGAAACTCGCTACAAGAGAAATGAACTTTCCTGCTGTGGTCAACGAAACAATAAGTGGACCAGCAGAATTAAGTTCTGCTGCCAGAAAGGTCATCGTTCTTTAAATATCTTTCGAGCATAAAGCGCGAGGAAAACCAGAACCGCGAATGAGACTACAAGTAATCCGATTACAAAGAGATTGGTTCCAAAATCACTGCCTTCTGCTTTCGCTGGAGTCGCAGGCACAACTTCTTCTGGTGTTGATATTGAAGGGGTAGAGAAGTTAAAGATAAAGGATCCGTCTAGGGGAGAATCCATTTCAGCGAGTATGTTGTAACTGACTTTGTAAACACCAGATTCAGTAATCTCTTTCATTCCAACAATGATGTCGTTGCCTGCAACTGTGATCGTTCCATCATCGACGCGGCGACCGGCTGGGTCAGTAACAGTAATCTCATTTCCCATATCCATCGGAGTAACTTCGACAGTAATGGTGACTGCACTTGGTGCGACCTTTAACGTTGCGCCAGCGATTGGAGAAGTTGCGACCAACGAATTAGCCAAAGCGGGCCCTGCCATAAATACAGATATGCCGATTACGCCAATAAGTGCCGCAATACGCTTCACTTTAAACCTGCCTTCGCTGCGAGAGTAGTCTCAATTCGCCTCTATAGTCTCACTTCCTTAGACTTATCCACTAGCCCCCAGGGATGTGATTTAAGAAAGGAGTGAGCACAAGTGCCTACCTATCAATATCAATGTTCTGCCTGTGACCACGCCTTCGAAGCCTTCCAAAGCTTCTCTGAAGATCCACTGACTGTTTGCCCAGAATGTAAGGGTGAAGTTAAGAAAGTTTATTCGGCTGTCGGAGTCGTATTTAAAGGTTCGGGTTTTTATAAAACCGATTCGGCGGCAAAGCCTGCCAAACCAGCAACCCCTGCAAAATCTGAATAATTAATTGTCGTGATGTGGCGGCTTATCCGCTTTGATATCTTCATCACGTTTTAGATCATTATCCTCACGTGGATCACGTTCATCCTCGGTTGTAGCTGGGAATAATTCGCTCATAATAATTACATAGTACATACTTATCTGGTGTTTATGCGACTTGGATCATTTATTGTTCGCCACCGCAAGAGTGTATTGATCAGTTACATCATCTCAATTCTTGTAGCGGGCGCGATTGGCTCACTCTCATTTAGCCGCCTTGATTCTGGTGGATATTCAGATCTAAATTCGGAATCTGCTAAGGCCGCTAGATACATAACAGATACCTTTAAAGTTCAAGACCCGGTTGCAATTCTTGTCGTCGATGCGGGTTCACGTTCTGTTGACGACCCGAACGTGATCAGTGAAGCAAAATCTTTAGAGAGAGAAGTTTCTGCCGCAAAAGGAATTAGTCGAACGCTCTCGTATTGGTCGACTGGTGGAGCGCCTAACCTAGCTTCATCTGATCGTAAGGCTGCTTTTCT
>CANHRF010000111.1 GCA_947463335.1 Actinomycetota bacterium | reverse complement strand
GTCGGGCCCGGGCGCGACCAAACAATTGTCGTAAAGGATTTCATCTAAACCATGAAAATCCTCCTAGTCGGAAGTGGCGGTCGAGAACACGCACTTGCACTAGGACTACAAGCAGATCCAGCTTGTACTGAATTACATTGCGCTCCAGGCAATCCCGGCACTGCACAGGTCGCCACCAATCACGCTATTTCTGTCACCGACAATGCAGCGCTTGTTGCACTTGCAAAAGAGTTAAGCATTGATTTAGTAGTAATCGGTCCCGAACTTCCATTAGTTAATGGCCTTGCTGATCAACTTAGAGCAACCGGTATTGCAACCTTTGGCCCATCAAAGGCGGCGGCACAGCTAGAAGGCTCAAAGCACTTTGCTAAAGGGGTAATGCGCGATGCTGGAGTTCCAACTGCGCGCAGTTTTACCTGCGAGAGCAAAGAGGAGATTGAGAAAGCACTTGATGCATTTAGCGCGCCTTACGTTGTTAAAGATGATGGTTTAGCAGCAGGTAAAGGCGTGGTCGTCACCGACGATCGCGCAATTGCGTTAGCTCACGCGCTTTCTTGCAAACGAGTAGTTATAGAAGAATTTTTAGATGGACCAGAGATCTCACTCTTTGGCATCTCTGATGGGCGAAATATTTTGCCGATGCAACCAGCTCAAGATTTTAAACGCGCATTTGATTTTGATAAAGGGCCGAACACTGGCGGAATGGGCGCGTACTCACCACTGCCGTGGGCACCCGATGAAATCGTTGAAGAGACTTACGAAAAAGTTTTAGCACCGATGATCGCTGAAATGGCGGCGCGTGGTACGCCGTTTATCGGTCTGCTTTATGCCGGACTCGCACTCACAGATCATGGAATTCGAGTAATTGAATTTAATGCGCGCTTTGGTGATCCAGAAACCCAAGTACTGATTCCTAGGCTAAAGACGCCGCTGGCTACGCTCTTGCTGAAAGCAGCGACTGATTCGCTAGATGATGTTGCTCTTGAGTGGCGAGATGAGAGCGCAGTAACTGTTGTATTAGCCGCACCTGGCTACCCAGATGCACCACAAGTAAATGGCGAGATTGCCAAGATTCCGAACATTGCTGACGCCCAGATTTTTCACGCAGGTACATCGCAAAGCGGTGGCTCTCTAATCTCCACTGGTGGACGGGTTATCACGGTCACCGGAATCGGTGAAGATTTAACTCAAGCCCGCGACCGCGCATATCGCGCAATCTCACAAATTGAACTTTCCGGATCTTTCTATCGCAGCGATATTGCGCTAAATGCGTCGGTCGCCGAGAAGGGCAATTAAATGGGGGAGAATAAGTCAGTGAGCGTCCTTGCCGATCGTTATGCATCAGAGGCGATGCGCGCCATATTCGCACCAGAAGAGAAAATCATTGCAGAACGCCGATTGTGGCTGGCGGTCGCGCGTGCCCAAAATAAATTAGGCCACACAATCGCAGACTCTGTTATTGCGGATTATGAAAAGGTAATAAATAAAGTGGACCTGGCATCAATTGATGCGCGCGAGAAAGCTTCGCGCCACGATGTTAAGGCTCGAATTGAAGAGTTCAACGCTCTTGCCGGTCACGAAGCGATCCATGCCGGAATGACTAGCCGTGATTTAACAGAAAACATTGAAGCCCTTCAGATTAAAAATGGTTTAGAGGTAATCCACGGAAAAGTTGTCGCGCTCTTGGCTCAGCTGGGTGATAAGGCTGCGCAATATTCTGACCAACCAATTGCGGGACGCTCTCATAATGTTCCTGCGCAGATAACAACTTTGGGTAAGCGCTTTGCCTCCGCTGCAGAAGAACTTCTATTTGCCTACGAGCGATTAACATCTTTGCAGGATCGCTATCCAATGCGCGGCATCAAAGGACCGGTTGGAACTGCGCAAGATTCGATAGACCTTCTCGGCTCTTCCAAAGCGCATCACTCTTTGGAGATCGAGATCGCTAACGATCTCGGCTTTAACCGCGTTCTAGATTCAACTGGTCAGATCTATCCACGGTCATTTGATTACGATGTTGTAACCACGCTGGTTCAATTAGCAGCCAGCCCGTCTTCGCTTGCGACATCAATTCGTTTAATGGCTGGCGCTGAACTCGTCACCGAGGGATTTAAAGCAGGACAAGTTGGCTCATCAGCAATGCCACATAAGATGAATACTCGCTCTTGCGAGAGAATCAATGGGTTAAGCGTGGTCTTGCGCGGTTATGCATCAATGGTTTCTGAGTTATCTGGAGATCAATGGAATGAAGGCGATGTCTCTTGCAGCGTTGTTCGCAGAGTTGCGATTCCAGATGCTTTCTATGCAATTGATGGATTACTTGAAACTACGTTAACTGTTTTAAATGAATTCGGCGCATTTCCGGCAGTAATTCAGGCCGAACTAGATCGTTATCTGCCATTTCTTGCAACGACAAAGATATTGATGGCTGCGGTTAAAGCCGGCGTAGGTCGCGAAGTTGCTCACGAAGTTATCAAAGAGCACGCTGTTAAAGCAGCCCTTGCGATGCGTGAAGGTAAGGCAAACGCGTTACTTGATGCACTTGCAGATGATGCGCGGATACCTTTAGATCGCAAAGCGCTAGATGCGTTGATTAGTCAACCAATTGAATTTACTGGCGATGCTCGCCAACAAATTGCTCGAGTTGTGGATCGCATCGATGCGATAACTTCCGCGCACCCTGCCGCAGCGCAGTACAAACCTCATTC
The DNA here is from genome assembly GCA_947463335.1 of Actinomycetota bacterium. The sequence continues at coordinate 1,389 of CANHRF010000111.1, read as the reverse complement.
CATCAGGTGAGCGGCTTCGGTTTGGCTGGCGCACCGCCAGCACCAGCGATAAATGGTTGGCAACACTTGCGCACCGGAAAAGTTCGCGATCTTTATACAAATTCGGAAAATGAAGTTCTGCTCGTCGCCTCAGATCGCATCTCCGCATTTGATTGGGTTCTCCCAACGCAGATTCCAAATAAGGGTGCGATCCTCACGCAATTATCACTCTTCTGGTTTGAGCTATTAGAAGATATCGTCCCAAACCACATCATCGGCGATGAGGTGCCGCATGAAGTCAGCGATCGTGCGGTAATTGTTAAACCACTAGATATGTTTACTATCGAATGTGTTGCCCGCGGTTATTTAACTGGCAGTGGACTCTCCGAATATAAAGTTAACCAAGCGGTCTGTGGCAATGCGCTTCCAGGAAATTTGGTTGATGGATCTCAGCTACCAGAAACTATCTTTACCCCTGCTACTAAAGCGGAAATCGGCGACCACGATATAAATATTGACTTTGCTGCTGCAACTAAAGTTGTTGGCGCTGAAGCGGCAGAAGACCTGCGTGACTTAACCATCAAGTTATATGACACTGCGGCAGAGTTCGCTGAAAGCCGTGGAATCATCTTGGCGGATACCAAATTTGAATTTGGTCGCGATGCCAAAGGCACAATTACCTTGGGCGATGAAGCGCTGACGCCTGATTCTTCTCGTTTCTGGGAGGCGGCTTCTTGGGCCCCAGGTAGCGCACCTGCCTCATTTGATAAACAATTTGTTAGAGATTTTCTTACCGCCAGCGGTTGGGATAAGAAGAGCCCACCACCAGAATTGCCTGCAGAGATAGTTGAAAAAACCGCAGCGCGATATGAAGAAGCATATTTCCGAATTACCGGCAGTAGATTTTAAGAGACTAAGGGAGCAGCAAATGGCAAAGATCGTGGTCGATGTAATGTTAAAGCCAGAAATTCTCGACCCACAAGGCGTTGCTGTCTCTGCCGCGCTGCCTCGCCTCGGCTTCACCTTTGCCAAGGGCGTGCGTCAAGGAAAACGCTTTGAAATAGAAATCGATGGCGAGCCAACTCCTGCACAACTTGCCGAAGTAGAAAAAGCGGCAGAGAAACTCCTTGCCAATCCTGTAATTGAAACCTTTACCGTCAGAGTTGAGAAGTAAATGAAAGTTGGCGTAGTAACTTTCCCCGGTACATTAGATGACCGTGATGCTGCGCGCGCAGCAACGCATGCCGGCACCACCGCCATTTCGCTCTGGCATAACGATGCTGATTTAAAAGGTGTGGATGCTGTGATCTTGCCCGGTGGTTTTGCTTACGGTGATTATCTGCGATGTTGTGCGATCTCGCGCTTTGCTCCAGTTATGGAGAAGATCATTGATGCCGCAAATGGTGGAAT
>CANHRF010000110.1 GCA_947463335.1 Actinomycetota bacterium | reverse complement strand
TAATTTTTAGCGACAACGTGTGCGAACTCAGCGAGCGCAACAGCGCCATCGACCATATTCTTAACAGTTGAACCGGAAGCGTATTCAGCGCCGCCCCATGAGAATTGGATAATTCCATCTGATTCAGCTTCGGCGAAACCACGAAGAGCTGCGATCAGTGTCTGTGATGATGAAACGTTAATTGCGGGATATGCGAATGCGCCTGCTTTAGCGCGATCCAACATTTCGGCATAAATTTCAGGGGTTGCTATGGCCATAATGACTCCAAATTATCTCGGGGTGTAATCCCTGACCGAGCGCGTCATTGGGCCGAATTCAGGCTTACGCCTAATCCAACCACCTTCGCAGGCGGATGAAAAATCGCCATTCCCAGTACGCGTAGGAAATGGCGATTTCTCGTCCGATTTACCCCTGATTACGGATTAAGCAATTTCTGCAGGAAGGCGATCAAGCCGGCCAGGAGCGCTGGGCTGCTGATTATCTTGAGAAGCAGAACGAGAAATGATGTGAACATTTTTATCCTTTCTATATTGTCTATATTGGCTCGTTTTTTGGTTCGAGGATCGAAGGCAGGGATCTTCCCTCATATCTCGTATGCCACACCCCGAAAGCCTTCCGCCTGTTGATATTGACGAGTAATCTGCAGAGTTATGAGTTCAGAAAAAATCGGCGATTCAATTGAAAATCTTTCGCAAGAGAACCGGCTCTTTCCACCGAGCCCGGCATTTGCCGCCCAAGCCAACGCAAAACCTGATCTATATGCACACGCTGATAAAGATCGTTTGGCTTTTTGGGAAGAACAAGCTCGCGAGTTAACTTGGGAAAAGACGTGGGATCAAGTTTTGGAGTGGAATTCGCCATATGCAAAATGGTTTATCGGCGGAAAGATAAATGCATCGGTTAACGCACTTGATCGGCATGTAGCAGCTGGACGCGGAGAACGTATCGCTTTTCATTTTGAGGGCGAACCAGGTGACACTCGCACGATTACATATTCACAGATGCTTGAAGATGTTTCGCAAGCAGCGCATGCTCTAACTGAACTTGGTGTTGGTTCCGGCGATCGCGTTGCAATTTATATGCCGATGATCCCTGAAGCCGCTGTTGCAATGTTGGCTTGTGCACGTATCGGTGCAGTTCACTCTGTTGTCTTCGGTGGATTCTCTGCTGATGCACTTTTATCGCGCATTCAAGATGCCGATGCAAAGTTAGTTATCACTGCAGATGGTGGTTTCCGTAAAGGATCTGCTTTTGCGCTAAAGCCAGCGGTTGATGAAGCGTTAAAGGGTCAACACAACGTGGCGAAGGTGCTGGTTGTGAAGCGGACTAATCAGGAAACAGCTTGGTACTCAGAGCGCGATATTTGGTGGCACGAAATTGTTGATCGCCAAAGTAAGTCACATACCCCCGAATTCTTTGAGAGCGAACACCCGCTCTTTATCCTGTATACCTCTGGAACCACTGCAAAACCAAAGGGAATTTTCCATACAACTGGTGGTTACTTAACTCAGGCCGCTTACACACATCGAGTGGTCTTCGACATTAAGCCAGAGACTGATATTTACTGGTGTACCGCAGATGTTGGCTGGATTACTGGCCATTCTTATGTTGTTTATGGGCCACTCATTAATGGTGCAACGCAAGTTATGTATGAGGGAACTCCTGATACACCGCACAAGGGACGCCTCTTCGAAATAATCGCAAAATATGGCGTAACAATTTTGTACACAGCGCCAACTCTGATTCGTACTTGGATGAAATGGGGAGATGAATTCCCACGCGCTCACAACTTAACTTCATTGCGTTTGCTGGGTTCAGTTGGAGAACCAATTAATCCAGAAGCGTGGATGTGGTACCGCGAAGTCATTGGATCGAATAACTGTCCGATTGTTGATACTTGGTGGCAGACCGAAACTGGCGCAATCATGATTTCTCCGCTTCCAGGTGTGACTGCAACCAAACCAGGTTCTGCAATGAAGGCGCTTCCGGGTATCAGCGCAAAAGTTGTTGATGATAACGGTGTCGCTGTTCCAAATGGCCACGGTGGATTTTTAATTTTGGATCAACCTTGGCCTTCAATGTTGCGTGGTGTTTGGGGCGAAGACGAGCGTTACAAAGAGACTTACTGGTCACGATTTAATGGAATTTACTTTGCCGGCGATGGTGCAAAGTTAGATGATGATGGTGCGACTTGGTTGATGGGTCGCGTTGATGATGTTATGAATGTTTCTGGCCACAGAATTTCAACGACTGAAGTTGAATCTGCTCTGGTTTCACACGAAGCAGTTGCGGAAGCTGCCGTAGTTGGTGCAGCTGATGCAATGACTGGTCAAGGCATCGTGGCATTTGTGATCTTGCGTGGTGGAATTCCAAATGTTGGTGGAGAAGAGCTAGTTAAGGAACTTCGCGCTCACGTAACCAAAGAAATCGGCGCTATCGCTCGTCCCCGCCAGATTATGGTCGTGGCCGAGCTGCCTAAGACCCGTAGCGGAAAGATTATGCGTCGCTTGTTAAAGGATGTTGCTGAAAATCGCGCAGTTGGGGATGCCACCACACTGGCGGATCCAAATGTAATGAAGCTAATTTCCGAGGGGCTAAATTCTTCTAAAGACGAAGATTAAGGAACTCTTCCTTTACCCAATCATTTGCTTGCGTGATTATCTGGGGAAAGTAAGGCTGGACCTTCGGCAGAATTTGGCTCTTTGCGATCTGGTTCTGCATTGATTCCCAAGGTGACCAGAGCAGAACGGTTGCGATCAAATAAATTACAACGATTACGCGGATCATTTCTAACGCAGCGCCTGCTAATGAATCAACGAGTGCTAATGGTCCACGGAAAATTGTTGACTTTAGCCCTTTAGCGATTCCCCCGCCGACAAATGAACCAAGTGCGGCGGTGGCGATAATTGCAAGAATTACAAAAGCGATTCGCTTGAAATCTAGCCCCCAGTCGCTAGAGATCTTTAGCGCGAAATAGATACCAAGAACACCGCCGGCGATGTAGCCCACAAATTTAAATATTGTTTTGATAAATCCACTCTTGTATCCAATTACCCCTGAGATAAATAGCGATACGCCAATGATGATATCTATGAGCATTAGATCTTCACTCCTAAGTATTTTTCAGTGAGCTCAATGAGCTCATCTTCTGACTTTATTACACCAATCTTCTTAAAAACTGTCTTTCCTGAAGCGTCGATAAACCAGGTTACTGGAACTCCCATTCCAAAGTAGCTTCTAGTCTCATCCTCGCGGTCATAGAAATTAGGCCAAGTCATTCCGTGCTTTTCTATAAACTTTTTAGAGTTTTCCGGCGATGATTCTTCGACTGCAATGCCGACTAATTGCACCTTCTCTTTTGCTTTGCTGTAAAAGCTCACAAATTCAGGCATTTCCTCAAGACAGGTGGTGCACCAGGATCCCCAGACATTTAAAATCATCGGGCCGCGCAGTGACTCAATGACTGCACCGGGTGAGCCATCCACACATTCCAGATCTATTCCTTTAACAATCGATTCGTCTCGAGTGACAGACTCACAAGAAACTACCTCGCCTCTTTGTGCTGCGGGCTCAGTGTCCGCGCATCCTGATAAGAGCAGCGCGGCAATAATGAGAAATATTTTCTTCATAGGAAATCCGCATCACTTTTGACTAATAACAACGCCTTCGCTTTATCCATCTCACCGATTCCAACGGATGGGCAAATCTTTGCAACCGGACAAGCGCCGCAAGCGGGTTTGCGGGAATGACAAATCCGTCGGCCGTGCCAGATCATCCGCTGTGACAAGTTGGTCCATTCCTTTTGAGGGATTAACTCTCCCACTTCAAATTCAACTTTTACGGGATCTTGCGATGCGCTCCATTCGAATCTTCGCGAAAGTCTTCCGAAGTGAGTGTCGACAGTAATTCCTGGAACTCCAAAGGCATGTCCCAGAACAACATTTGCGGTTTTACGTCCAACGCCCGGCAAGGTGATCAGCTCTTCTAAGGTGTCAGGAACTTCGCCATCGAATTCCTCAATAATTTTTATAGCAAGGCCCTTAATGTGTCGCGCTTTTGCGCGGAAGAACCCGGTTGTGTAAATCAGATCTTCAATATCTGCAAGTGGC
>CANHRF010000109.1 GCA_947463335.1 Actinomycetota bacterium | reverse complement strand
GTTCTTGGTCGTTAATCGATCCAACCGATGGCTGGGTAAGTGCAACAGCTTTAAAGCGGGCAGTAAAGATGTTGGAGCGATTTGCGAGATACCACGCCGCTTCGCCCCGCACCGTTGTTGACGCTGAACTTAACTTCACCATAAAGGTGGGGCGCGCTGAAATTCGTGGAAACGTAGATCGAATTGAAGTTGATGCGGATGGCAATTTCTATGTCATTGACTTTAAAACTGGAAAGAACGTGATCAAGAAGGAAGAAGCGAAAGAGAATTTACAGCTCGCTTGCTACCAGCTAGCCGTTGCCTTAGATGGTTTTGAAAAGAAGTTATCCGGCACTAAATCAACGGGAGCAGAGCTGGTCTATCTCGCTAAAGATTCGGTAAAGGTCACAACCCGCCAACAATTCATCATTGATGAGGTGCAGGTTAAGGCGAAGATTGAAGAGATCGCCGAAGGTATGGGAGCAGCCACCTTCCAAGCCCGAGTCAATGAAATGTGCGAAAAATGCGTAGTAAAGGCTGCTTGTCCGATCCAAAATGAGGGACGGACGGTGATCGAATGATTGAGAAGTATTCACCGAAAGATATCGCTGCTGCACTGCAAAGAGTTGGTGCAAAAGTTTACGATCCAACCCCTGAACAGAGCGCGATTATCTCGATTACCACCAATCCACTCGAACCGGCAGTTGTTATTGCAGGTGCTGGCTCTGGTAAAACCGAAACAATGGCAGCGCGAGTTATCTATCTCGTCGCAAATGGTTTCGCTCGCCCTGATCAAATTCTTGGACTTACCTTTACTCGCAAAGCGGCGGGTGAGCTCGCGATCCGTATCCGCACTCGTTTGCGCCAGCTGCGCGCTGCAAAGTTAATTCCTGAAAATACTTCGCTCGAAGTTGCGGTGACTACTTACCATTCTTACGCAGCGCGCTTGCTATCAGAGCATTCAATCCGATTCGGAATAGATGCCGATGTATCTCCAATGGGCGATGCAGCAATGTGGCAACTCGCCAATGATGTGGTTCGCAATTGGGATGATGTGAATTACACAAATGAATCGGCGGTTAACACAGTTGTAGGTGACTTGCTGGGCTTGACTAAGTTGATGTTGGAACATCAAGTGAAACCTAATTCAATTGAAGCCGCTGATCTTGCCGTGCTGCAAGAGTTATCGAAGATGAGCGGTGATCTAAATGATCAGGTCCGCCGGGTCAAGCGCACCTTGGAGCAACGTATTGGCTTGCTGCCAATGGTGGAAAGTTTTATCAAACGCCGCCAACAATCCGGACAACTATCTTTTGATGATCAGATGGCGCTAGCTGCGGATATCGCAGTAAATTTCAGTGATATCGGCGAACTCGAACGCGCTAAGTATTCCGTTGTGCTGCTTGATGAATATCAAGATACTTCGCAATCACAAGTTCGTATGCTCTCTTCACTCTTTGGTGAAGGACATCCGGTGATGGCAGTTGGCGATCCCTGCCAAGCGATCTACACCTGGCGCGGTGCATCAGCGGGCACGATCAGCTCATTTAATAGCTATTTTCCAAAGGTTTCGGGCCAGACCGGAGCAGAGCGTTATTCGCTACTGACTACTTTCCGAAACGATAAAGCAATTTTGGAACTCGCCAACGTTGTATCCGCACAAATTCGCGAAGAAGGTGGCGCAGATGTTCCACCGCTGACTGCGCGCCCTGGCGCAGGTGCCGGAAATCTAGCTTGCGGTGTATTTGAAAGTATTGATGCAGAAGCGCAAGCAATTGCGGATTACTTTGCCGCGCTCTGGTTTGATGAAAAACGTTTAGCTACAGCGCCACAGAAGCGCTCCACCTTCGCTGTCTTAGTCCGCAAACGTTCGCAGATTGCGGCGATAGAGAGCGCGCTTAGATCTGCTGGCATGCCAGTTGATGTGATCGGCCTTGGTGGGTTGATCCACGTGCCAGAGGTTGCAGATATCGTTTCAATGTTAAAGGTGATCGCTGATCCCGATGCTGGCGCTGCCTTGATGCGCCATTTAGTTGGCCCACGTATTAACTTGGGCGCGAAAGATTTAGCAGCGCTCGGTGCTTACTCACGCAATCGCGCCAAAGGATCGCGCGCTGAGAGCAAGTCGTTAATCAAGAAGATCGCCGCAGGTAATCCAGAGCGCGCAGAAGCTGATGATCAATTCTTAGGATCGCTCATCGATACCTTAGATGAGATAGAAAAGTGTGATCGCAAAACCTTTACCGAAGTTGGTTACAACCGTTTGAAGAACTTTGCCGCGGATCTGCGCAGGCTACGTTCGCGCGCCGGTGGAACCATCACCGATTTGATCAACGAGATTGAAAATTACTTATCACTTGAAGAAGAGGTGATGTTGCGCGATGGCACTGGATCAGGACGCAGACATATTGATCGTTTCTTAGATGAAGCTGGTAAGTTCGCGCGCAGCGGTGGCACGCTCTCTTCATTCTTACAGTGGCTCGATATCACCGGCGAAGAAGAAGGTGGACTTAAATCTGCCGCTCCCGAAGTCCGCAGCGATGTGGTTCAGATCCTCACCGTTCACACATCAAAAGGCGCAGAATGGGATGTAGTCGCCGTTCCAGGCTTAGCAGAAGGCACATTTCCGGGTATCAATAAATCAGATCCCGATAACTGGATTACCAACGAGAAACATATTCCTTTCCATTTACGTGGCGATAGCGATGAGCTGCCGCACTTCTCCTTTAATGGAGCAACCAAGAACTCTGAAGCGAAGAAAGCGATCGAGACATACGGCAAGATCTGTAGCGCAACCAAGATCCGCGAAGAGATTCGTTTAGGTTATGTCGCATTCACTCGCGCCCGCACTCACTTGATTGCAACAACATCTTGGTGGCGCGATGGCTCAGATTGGGTTGCACCTTCTTCTATCTTTGAACAAGTCGCTTTAGTCGCTCAAGGCTCTGGCGTAATTTTAAATAATGCGGTGCAGCCAGAAGAAGATGCGAAGAATCCAAAGTTAGATAACCCGGAAACTGGAATCTGGCCCCGCGACCCACTCGGTAGCAAACGGGGAGAATTCGAAGCAAAGGTGAGCGCAGTAAATAACGCCGTTGCAATTGATTTGAACAAATATGAGATCGCTGACCTTGAGATAACTTCTTGGGTCGATGATGCGAAAGCGCTAATTAACGAAAACTCACGCACTCAAAATCGTGGGCTAGAAATACCTTTACCACCGCGTCTTTCGACTTCTACCTTGGTAGCACTGCATAAAGATCCGATTGAGTTAGCGCTAAGTATTCGCCGTCCAATGCCGCGTCCGCAAGATGAGTATTCACGTCGCGGTACCGCCTTTCACTTATGGATTGAAAGGCATTTCACCGCTGCAACTTTATTTGATGACGATGATTTAGATTTCTTAGATCCACTTGAGCCAGATCAGACCTTAGAAGGGTTGAAAAATAAATGGTTGGAATCTGATTGGGCGGCGCGAATTCCATATGCAGTAGAAGTTCCATTTGAAACAGTAATCGGTCCAGTCTTGGTTCGCGGAAGAATCGATGCTGTTTACGAGAAAGATGGTCGTTTCGAGGTTATCGATTGGAAGACCGGATCGACAAAGTTGGGGCCATCATCAGCGGTGCAGTTAGCGGTTTATCGCTTAGCCTGGGCAAAGTTAAAGGGAATAGACCCAGTCCAGGTATCAGCTGCCTTCCACTATGTTCCAAGTGGAGAGACAGATCGCAGTGCAGATTTACTCACAGAGAAAGAGTTGATTGAACTCTTATCTCTGCCACGAGCAAATTAAATATCGAAGCGATCTAGCTCCATTACCTTGCTCCAAGCCTGCGCAAAGTCGGCTGCAAATTTTCCATCTGCATCATCGCTGGCGTAGACCTCAGATAAAGCACGGAGCTCAGAGTGAGAGCCAAAGAGTAAATCAGCGCGAGTTGCTGTCCAATTAACTTTGCCGCTCTTGCGATCGCGACCTTCAAAGATACTTTCATCTCCTGATTTAGGTGCCCATACCGAGTTAATATCTAAGATATTTTTAAAGAAATCATTGGTTAAAGATTCCTTCTTCTTGGTAAGTACCCCAACCTTTGAGCCATCGAAGTTTGCACCAAGTGCGCGCATGCCACCGACCAAGACTGTTAAC
>CANHRF010000108.1 GCA_947463335.1 Actinomycetota bacterium | reverse complement strand
GATCTCACTCTTCGATGCGATCCGTAGACAACTTGTATTTGATTCAGGCGAAAAGATTTACACAATTAGTAATCCGAACCCGCCAACCATCGTTATGCGCCCACGCGGTTGGCATATGGTGGAAAAGCATTTGATGTTTGTTGATCAAGAAGATCGTGCACGCCCAGCAGTTGCCGGGTTGGTTGATTTTGGCCTGTACTTCTTCCACAACGCAAAAGAGTTAATTGCGCGTGGAGCAGGACCTTACTTCTATCTAGCCAAAATTGAGTCACACCTAGAAGCAGAGTTGTGGAACAACATCTTTACTTACGCTGAAGAACGGTTAGAGATTCCTTACGGAACAATTCGTGCGACAGTACTAATCGAGACCATCCCTGCGGCATTCGAGATGGAAGAAATCCTTTGGGAACTTCGTGATCACTGTGCCGGCCTTAACGCTGGACGCTGGGATTACATATTCTCAATCATTAAAAACTTTGCTGGTTCTGGAAAGAGGTTCTTAACTCCAGATCGCGCCCAGATCACAATGACTGTGCCTTTTATGCGGGCATACACCGAATTGTTAGTATCCACTTGTCACAAGCGAAAAGCTCACGCAATTGGTGGAATGAGTGCATTCATTCCTAATCGTCGAGATAAAGAAGTTACAGATCGCGCGCTCGAGGCGGTAAGCATCGACAAGGCTCGTGAAGCTGCTGATGGATTTGATGGCACCTGGGTAGCTCACCCAGATCTAATTCCAATCGCTCAAGCAGAGTTTGATGCAGTTCTAGGTACAAAGCCAAATCAAGTAGATCGCCTTCGCGATGACGTTCACGTGACACCGGATCAGTTGCTTGATATTCAATCTATCGGGGGAGATGTGACCGATGCTGGTCTGCGCACAAATGTTGCAGTTGGGCTTCTGTACATTGAATCTTGGCTCCGCGGAACAGGTGCAGCTGCGATCGATAATTTAATGGAAGATGTTGCGACTGCAGAAATTAGCCGTTCACAAATCTGGCAATGGATACGATATGAGGTCGTAACCCGCGAGGGAACCCACATCACTCACAGCCTGGTTGAGCAGATTATCTTTGACATTCTCAATGGAATGGAGCGTAATGAGAATGACCGCTTTGAAGATGCGGTCACAATCTTCCGCCAAATCTGCCTAGATGAAGATCACTTCCCAACGTTCCTAACGCTATCGGCATACTCTCAATTCCTAGTGAGTACCGCCCTCGTTGGTGCCGCTAGGTAGAAACGTTCAAGCGATCTAGGTTCTAGATTACATTTAGCACCTAGACCAAAGGCGGTGTGATTGTGAAATCACTGGCAGCACTTCTTCGCGAAAGCGGAGTACAGCTTCCGTATGCGAACTCACGTCCACTTGAGATTGTCGAAGTTGATCTCGCTCCACCCGGTGCGGGAGAAGTTCTCGTCAAGATTGAATCAGCGGGTATTTGCCATTCCGATCTTTCAGTCGTTAACGGCACACGCCCACGTCCGCTACCGCTTGTTGCAGGCCACGAATCAGCTGGTGTCGTGGTCGAACTAGGAGCCGGCGTAAAAGGTTTGAAAGTCGGCGATCACGTGACAAGTGTCTTCTTACCTAGCTGTGGATCTTGCGGCGAATGCACATCAGGCACACCAGCTTTTTGTTCCGTAGGTGCAACATCAAATAGTCGCGGCGAAATGATCAGTGGTGGTTCACGAATCTCTTTCAACGGACAACCCGTTAGTCATTACAACGGAGTCTCTTGCTACAGCCAGTATGCAGTTCTTGATGAGCGGTCACTGATAAAACTCCCCGAAGATATCCCCTTCGATGTTGCAGCGTTATTTGGTTGCGCTCTGCTTACCGGCATTGGGGCAGTTCGAAATTCTGCACACGCAAAACCTGGGCAGTCACTTGGAGTTTGGGGGCTCGGTGGAGTTGGTCTCTCAGCCTTAATAGGTGCTGTAATTTCTAAAGCCTCACCAATTTTTGCAATTGATCCTGTTGCTTCCAAGAGAAAACTGGCGCTAGAACTCGGCGCAGATTTCGCTTTGGATCCAAGCGAAAACCTGCGTGACCACCTTCCGACCGGTGTGATGGTTGCAATTGAATGTGCTGGAAGAGCGGATACTTTAAAGGCTGCATATGAAGCAACCAGTCGTGGAGGAACAACTGTCACAGTTGGCCTACCACCTGCCTCTGAATTGCTTTCTATATCCGCACTTTCTTTGGTATCAGATGTGAAAACAATTCGCGGTTCTTATCTTGGTTCTGCAAATCCACGCGTTGATATTCCAGAGTTTGTCGATTTCTGGCGAGCAGGAAATTTGCCAGTTGAAAAACTTCTCACATCGGTCAGCCCAATGGCTCAAGTAAATGAAGCTATGGATGCGCTTCAAGGTGCGCAAGTAGTCAGGCAAGTAATTCATCCACATTAGGGTGTTCATTTTCGCCTTAGCAAACACTTCTCCCGAGTGTTTTCCGCATTGAGCGCTATTCTCAAGGTATCTATGCAAAAATTATCTATGCGAAAAAATGTTTCTCAGATTCTGACATTGTTATTTGCGTTTTCGGCGATTTCTTTAGCGCCCAGTGCTGCGGCGTTAAGTTGTCCAGATTCTTGGAGTTTTCCATTAACCCCAGGCCAGACAATCCTCATTGATAGAAACACCGATCTTGCCAGCTATGCAGAAACAACCTATGCCGATTTGAGCACAATAAAAATTTCATTGGATATGGACATACAACATTTAGTTATTAAGAATTTTTCATTTCCTTTACCCACGCCGTATATTGAGAAGATTTCAGAAGGAGGAAGAGATATTTCTGTCACAGGAGAGTGGAAGAGATCCGCAGATGGCACGAATTGGCAGGGATTAGCTGCGGTAAGGGGCGACTTGATGCCCTATGAGCAACCTACAATTTTCGGGTCTGAAACAAAAGAATATCCAAGAGCAAAAGTCGACCGCATTCTCTCCGTAACAGATGCCAGTAGATCTGGATTTACCCCAAATACTAAGGTTGCTTTTGAGATTAAAGTTGATGTAAAGGGTTGTAAGCAAAAAGTTTTCTACGAGAGATTATCCATCATCCCCAACTATTCAGTTCCAGTTAAAAGCTTAGATGCTTCAATTGAGGAGTATTACAGGCTTAAACCTTCAGCAAAGAAATTGAATTTTATTGCTCAGCAGAGTTGTAATGAAACACTGAATACATTTGTATCGCACATTAAAGAAGAGTCGAAAAAGAATCAAACGTGGGCAATTAAGAATACTAAGCGGGGAATCTTGGACTTTGGGTGGTCGCTTACCAGTGCGGAAAATTTAATATGTTGGGGTGGTGGTGAATTGCCTAACTTTGACATAAGAGTCGCTCCAAGCTCTGGAGATAGCTGCCTGACTTTAACTACTCCATATACTAGCTACTACTCCTATAGAACAATTAAGTATCCGTGTAGCGTTAGCGTTGATTTGTGGGGAGGCGGTGCAGGCTCTTTTGAAGTTGCGAGATTTGAAATTTCCGCGCCGAAGGCAAGCGTAAATCCTCAATCTACGAAAAAAACGATTTTGTGTGTTAAGGGGAAAGTAATTAAGAAAGTCTCAGGTATCGACCCACGATGCCCAAAGGGTTACAAGAAAAAGTAAGTGGGTTGTGAGGGACTCGAACCCCCGACCCGGTGATTAAGAGAAATCACTGGGCGGTGGTTTGGGTTAACTTGAGTTTACATCCCACGCTGGGCTCGAGCGTAGAGAGTGGCTCCAGTTTACTAGGCCTGACACCCAATTTAGTTTGCTAAACGGACAAGGAACGGACTTCGATGCCCTTAGAATTTGTGTATGGCATACAACGATGCTGGTGGATATGTTTTTATTGGGGTCGCTATTGGTTCCCTTATTTCGGCAGGCCTCGGATATGTTGGTTTTGGGATTGAAGCATTAATGCCGGTAATTCTGTGCGGCGTCGCCGCGTATTACTACGGAAAATCCAAAAAACAGAAATAGATCGGTTTCTTTTAAAACTCCGTGATTATTTTTCAAACTTAGAATTTCTTAGACTAGAACCATCACCCCGGGTTATTAAAATCTCGGCGCTAGGTGTCAATACACTCCACAAAAGTATTTTTCCTAATATTTGAGCAAAAGTTAATTGGTGTAAAT
>CANHRF010000107.1 GCA_947463335.1 Actinomycetota bacterium | reverse complement strand
TCTGCAGTACAGATTTTATCTACAGCGCGAATACCTGACATTGCTAATGGATTTCCGTTAAATGTCCCGAAGTGGGCCATCTTTCCATTTGTTACATAATCCATATATTTTTGCTTACCGCCAAAGGCTGCGAGAGTTAGTCCGCCGCCAATAGATTTAGCGAGAGTAATTAAATCTGGCTTCACGCCAAGTCTTTGCGCAGCGCCTTGATGTCCGGCGGTAAGACCGGTTTTTACTTCATCAAATATAAGAATAATTCCGTATTGATCGCAGAGTTCGCGAACTCTTTCTAGGTATCCCGCATCTGGAAGGACGATTCCAATATTTTCAAGAACTGGCTCCACAATGAAGCAAGCGATTGTCGATGAATGTTTTTCAAAGATTGCTTCTAGAGAATCTGCGTTGTTGTAAGGAACAACGAAGACGTTTCCGGCTACCAGATTTGAATCTGCAACCGCAGTTGGGAAATCGGCATCTCCTGCAGATTCAACTTTTGGTTTTGCTGATACAACGAATGGATCGTAGCTACCGTGGTATCCGCCTTCGATCTTGACGATGTCATTTTTGCCAGTTGCAGATCGTGCAGTACGAACCGCGTACATCGTTGATTCAGTTCCAGAATTTGTAAAGCGAACTTGATCAATGCCAAAGCGGCGACAGATTCGTTCTGCTGCATCAGTTGAGATCGGCGATGGGGTTACAAAGAGCATCCCGGTATCAAGGGCGGCCTTCGCTTCTGCTACGACGACAGGATTTAAATGTCCGGCGAGCATTGCACCGAATCCCATTGAAAGGTCGAGCAGCTCTCGCCCATCAACATCGGTCATCCACGCGCCTTTGGCGGAGACGATAGATATTGGATATGGATCCCAGTGCTGGAAGCTAGAGGTAACTCCAAGGGGGAGCGACTTCATCGAGCGTGCGCTCTCTGTGGCTGAACCCTTGGTGTTCTTAGTAAATAGTTGCCATTCTGAAGCTAGTAAAGAGGCTACTTTTTCAGGCGATATCGGCGTGGATGTTGCTGGTACTGATCTAAAAGTTTCCGCGTGATGCGATTGTGTAATCATTTTAAAGCTGTACGGCAAAGGTTTCTGATTTAGAAACTCGTTTGAGAAGTACTCTCCCGATCCTTTTCATTCTTTCGAATGCCCCTTAAGTATCTCCGAAGTCAAAAAAAGTTGCAACCCCACCCCTTTTTTATGCGAGAAGCTCGGGCGTGTCTCGTAAACTGGACGTAATTAGGGAAAAAGGAAAATGAGACTTAGAACCTGGATTAAAAAAACGAAAGCCGGACGTTTGTTTTGGCGCGTAGTTATTGGAATCGTTGGCGGAACGGTAACTGCGTTAGGTGCAATTGCGCTTGTTGGTCCAGGCCCCGGAATTTTAATTGTTCTTGCCGGACTTGGAATTTTAGCAACTGAGTTTGCTTGGGCGGCCCGAGTTATGGTCCGCACCCGAACTTATGCGCAGAAAGCCGCGGATAAAGCAGGAATACCAAAGTGGCTTCAATATGCGCTAATTGCTGGCGCAGCGATTCTCTCAATTGTAGCTATTTTATATCTGTATTCAAATGGAAAAATTTAGAACTGAGAACGTATCTCCCAGAGATCTTTAAAGACTGGATTAAATAAAGTACTAGCTAAATATTTAACTCCATCAGAACCGCCGGTGCCAGCTTTCTGTCCAATAGTGCGCTCAACCATCTTTACATGTCGATAGCGCCATTCTTGTAGGCCTTCATCGATATCCATCAACCGTTCACAAACCATTGCAGACTCTGGATCACTGCGATGGACTTCTAACAGCGACTCAATTACTGATGGATGAGATTGGTAGAGAGTTGATTTATCGCGATTTAAAATTTCAACTGGAATTTTATATCCGCGCTTTGCAAGATAGGCCAGCGTTGAATCCCAGATCGAATTACGTGAGGTTATCTCTTTGATCTCTGCCTGAACTTCTAAAGGCAGGTGCGCAGCCATCTTGCTGTCGCGCCGCCCGAGAAGAGCTTCGACCTTCCTGAACTGTGCAGATTGGAAGCCACTGGAGGACGACAGGTATCCGCGGAAGGCGTTAAATTGCAATGGCGTCATCGTCTCTAAAATATCGACCTGGGTTACACAGACCTTCAAAATTGTGCGAATGCGCCCGAGAATTGCTAGCGAACGGTGGGTATCTCCAGATTCAAGCGCTCTACCCGCTTCGTTAAATTCGTGGATTAACTGCTTAAACCAGAGTTCGTAACTCTGATGAATAACGATAAAGAGCATTTCATCGTGTTCTGGGCCTTCAGATAAAGGGTTTTGAAGTTGGAGCAACTTATCGATTGCTAAATAAGAAGTGTAAGTAAGTGCAGAGTCGAAATCAGCCTCGCTCAAGTGACTCTCGAATCAGTCTTTTCAATCTTCTCGTATTGACGAGATGCCACCAGATCACGGATGCGCGAGAAACCATCCCAGACTTCAACATAAGAAGTTGGAAGAGGTGCGATGGCTAGCCTTATTGCATCAGGAGTTCGATAGTCCGGAATTACATCTGCAAATTCGCGAAGCGCAACACAGATGCGTGCTGCATCTGGATGTCCAAGGGATATATGGCCACCGCGCTCTTGTGGATTTCGCGAAGTTAACAGAGTGAAACCAAGATCGGCAAGCCACGCATCGTAGAGTTGAATCATCATCTCGGTACCGATCGCCGCCTTTTCAGAGATCGCACCGATACCAGCTTCTTCAATCATAGTAAATGCACTCTTAATGCAACGCAATCCGATAAGTGATGGGCTGGCAATCTGAAAACCGCGAATTCCATCGGCTCTTTCGAAATCAGCGCCCATTGCAAATTGGTCACCTTGTGAAAACCAACCTTGGATTGGAACTTGCAACTCAGCCTGTACTTTTTTATTTACATACAACCATGCAGGTGCACCCGGACCAGAATTACCATATTTATATGTACAACCAACTGCGATATCAACTCCGTTCTTATCAAAATCCATCTCGATAGCGCCTACGGCATGACTGGCATCCCACAACATAAATGCGCCGTGTTTGCGCACTAAATCTGTGAGCGACTTAATGTCATTGCGCGCACCAGAGCGATATTGAATTACCTCTAAAGTTACAAGCGCTACATCATCACTCAAATACGGCTCAAGAATTTGGGGAGTGATACGTTCGTATTCGGCCGAACCTGAAGATTCGTTATCGATGATTACAAGTTTCAAACCAAATTGTTTTGCAATTCCATCGAGGATATAGCGATCCGTTGGGAAATTTGCAGCGTCAGTAATTATCGTTTTGCGGCCAGGACGTGCGTGAATTGCAGCCAGAGCAAGTTGATAGAAATTAACTGAAGTTGTATCGCAGGCCAGCACTTGTCCCGCTGCAGCGCCTAGCGTTGCCCGACCAATTAAATCTCCGGTTGGCTGCGCCTCATCAACCCAATGCCCCCATCCGGTTACGACCTCGGGGCCCCACTCATCTTTCATAAATGCGTTAACCGCTTCGATAGTGGCCAAGGGGAGTCGGCCTAAAGAATTGCCATCTAGATAGCAAATATTCGGATCGCTGATTACAAATTGTGAGCGAAAACGAGCCAATGGATCGCGGGCATCTAAATCGAAGGCAAACTGGCGGTCGGTGGCTTTCATAGTTGAAAGGTACGCTCTCCCATCGTGGCGCGCAATCTTGTGAATATTGAAGAGGTCAGTAAGGCCTTTGATATTAGAGCGCTGCTTGAAAGAGTTTCACTTGGCGTCTCCGAAGGCGATCGCATCGGAATTGTTGGACGTAATGGTTCAGGTAAAAGCACGCTAATGAAAGTAATTGCTGCTCTTGAAAATCCTGATCAAGGCAGAGTGACTAAAGCTAATTCAGTAAAGATTGGCCTACTTTCACAAGTTGATAAAGCTGATCCGAATTCAACTGTTGGCGATGTAGTAATCGGAGATAGAGCAAAACACGAATGGGCGAGTGATTCAGGAATAAGAGAAGTCTTTACTGGCCTATTCGGCGGCTTCGATGATCACTTATTTGAAAGAAAATTCTCAACTTTATCTGGAGGCGAAAAACGTAGAGTTGGGCTAGCCAAGTTGTTAATTGATGAACTTGATTTGATTCTCTTAGATGAACCAACCAACCATCTAGATGTTGAAGGTGTGGCGTGGTTGGCGAACCACT